>CAIYPH010000293.1 GCA_903928045.1 uncultured Rhodospirillales bacterium | reverse complement strand
GCCTCCTCCACGGCGCCCGCATCGCGATGACCGTCGCCGTCACCGCCTCCCTCGGCGCCCTCATCGCCGGCGCCACCCTCGCCTACATCGCCGGCTATCTCGGCGGCCGGGTCGATTGGCTGATCGGCCGCGCGATTGACGTCTGGATGTCCTTCCCCCCCGTCATCCTCTCACTCATCCTGATGACCGGCCTCGGCACCGGCGCCCGCAACGTCATCCTCGCCATCGTCCTGGTCGACTGGACCCGCTTCTGCCGCGTGCTCCGCGCCGAGGTGATCGTCACCGCCCGCCGCGACTACGTCACCGCCGCAAGATTGGTCGGCTTCTCCCATTTCCGCACCGTCATCCGCGAAATCGTCCCGGCCACCATCCCCCTCCTCGTCACCCTGCTCACCCTCGAAATGGGCATCGCCGTCGTTGTCGAAGCCATCCTCTCCTTCGTCGGCCTCGGCGTGAAATCGAGCCAGGTCGCCTGGGGCCAGATGATCGCCGACGGGCGAGAGGCGATCTACCAGGCCCCCTGGAACCTCCTCGCCCCCGTCCTCGCCATCTTCCTCACCGTCGCCGCCTTCAACCTCCTCGGCGATGGCCTCCGCCGCACCCTCGATGTCCGCATGGTCGAGGGCCGCGAATGACCCTGCTCGTCGCCCGCCGCCTCACCGTCTCCACCGGCCAGAACCTCCCGGTGATCCGCGGGCTCGATCTCACGCTCGAGCCCGGCAAGATGCTCGGCCTCGTCGGCGAATCCGGTGCCGGCAAATCCATGATCGGCCGCACCGTCGCCCAACTCCTGCCGCCCGGCTTCCAGGTCACCGGCGGCACGCTGCATTTCGACGGCCACGATCTCGTCCGCATGGCGCCCCCCCAGCGCCGCGCCTTCCTCGGCCGAGACATCGCTTTCATCCCGCAGGAGCCGCTGACCGCCCTGAACCCCGTCCACACCATCGGCACCCAGATGGACGAGCATTTCGCCCATCTCGGCGTCTCCCGCGCGCCCGAGCGCCTCTCCCGCGCACTGGCCGCGCTCGAATCGGTGCATCTCGCCGATGGCGCCAATCTGCTCACCCGCTACCCCCATCAGCTCTCCGGCGGCATGTGCCAGCGCGTGCTGATCGCCATGGCCTTCGCCGCCCGTCCCCGCCTCGTCATCGCCGACGAACCCACCACCGCGCTCGACGTCACCATCCAGGCCCGCATCGTCGAGCTGATGACCGAGCTGCAACGGCGCGACGGCACCGCGGTGCTGTTCATCACCCATGACCTGCGCCTCGCCGCCCGCATCTGCGACGACATCCACGTGCTCTACGGCGGCGCGGTCGTGGAGCAGGGCCCGGCCCGCGCCGTCATCCACCACCCCCGCCACCCCTACACGCGCTGCCTGCAACTCGCGAACCCCGACCTTGCCGGCCCGAAACGCGGCCTGCTCGCGCTGCCCGACCAGATGCACGGCCTCAAGGCCCTCGCCGCCCTCCAGGGCTGCCGCTTCGCACCCCGCTGCCCGCTCGCCGGGCCGGAGTGCCGCACCAGCGATCCGCCGCTCGCCGGCGATCGCCAGAAGGCCGCCTGCCTGCAACCCTACCTCACCGAGGGCATCAACCCGCCGCCCCCGCCCGCCATTCCCGCGATCGGCACAAAGGCGGCCCCGGTGCTCGAAGTGGCCGGCCTCGCCAAGCACTACGCCACCGGCAGCCTGTTCCGCCGCCGCGCCACCGTGGCGGTGCGTGGCGCCAGCTTCACCGTCGCCGCCGGCGAATTCGTCGCCCTGGTCGGCGAATCCGGCTCCGGCAAAACCACCATCGGCCGCCTGGTGATGGGCCTCGAACGGCCGACCTCCGGCACCATCCGCCTCGCCGGGCAGGACGTCTCGCGCCCCGATGCCGCCGCCCGCCTACACCGCGTGCGCCACGCCGGCATGGTGTTTCAGGACCCGCAATCCGCCCTCAACCCCCGCCGCCAAGTCGCCGCCATCGCCACCCAGGCGATGGAAGCCGCCGGCGTCGATCGCGCCACCCGCGCGCGCCGGGCGGCCGAGTTGTTGGCGGAGATGGGGCTCGCTCCCGAACTCGCCACCCGCACCCCATCCCAGCTCTCCGGCGGCCAGCGCCAGCGGGTGAACATCGCGCGGGCCTTGTGCACCCTGCCGAAACTCCTGGTCGCCGACGAAATCGTCAGCGGCCTCGATGTCTCGATCCAGGCGCAGCTACTGATCCTGCTGCAACGCCTGCGCGCCGAGCATGACTTCGCCATGCTGTTCATCTCGCACGACCTCGCCGTCGTCCGGCACCTCTGTGAGCGGGTGATGGTGATGCAGCGCGGCGAGATCGTGGAGGCCGGGCGGACCGACGAGGTCTTCAGCAACCCGCAACACCCCTACACGCGGCAACTCCTGGCCGACGCCGCCTGACCTACAGCCCCTTGTGATAGCCCTTGGCGAACATGCAGCGATCGACCAGGGATTGCAGCTCCAACTGCGCGACCATGCCGGCTCCGCCGCCATAGCCGGCGGCGCGGCCCTCGGCGGTGCAGCGTTCCTCGTCGCGGGCGGCGTTGTCGGTGGAGCCGTCCGGCTTCTGCCAGGTCCCGGCGGCGCAGCCGGCGAGCAGGAGCAGAAGGGCCAGAACGCGCATCAGACCACCTGATTGTGGAGTTCGGCCTCGCCGCGCCAAAGGCGGGCGAGATTTTCCATCAGGATATCCAGCACGTTGTCCTCGTAGCGGCGGGTTTCGCCGGCGGTGTGCGGGGTGATGAAGGCGTTCGGCAGGCTCCAGAGCGGGCTGTCCTGCGCGAGCGGCTCCTCGTAGATCACGTCGATCCCGGCGCCGGCGATGCTGTTGTCGGCGAGCGCGATGGCGAGCGCTTCCTCATCCACGCAGCGGCCGCGGGCGCAGTTGATGAGGAAGGCGGAGGGCTTCATGGCAGCGAAGGCGGCGGGGCCGATCAACCCGGTGGTCTCGGGCGTCAGCGGGCAGGTGAGGGCCACGAAATCGGCGCGGGGGAGCTGGGCCTGGAGCTGGTCGAGCCCGTAAACCTCATCGGCGCCATTGGCACCCGCGGCGGGATTGGCGCGGAAGGCGATGACATGCATGTCGAAGGCCTTGGCAAGTTGCGCCAGCCGCCCGCCGATCCGCCCGACGCCGACGACGATCAGCGTTTTGCCGCCCAGTTCGTCCTCGCGCTGGGTGAGGTCGCCGATCATGCCGCGCCAGATCTTCTTGTGCTGGTTGTCGCGCGCCTCGGGCAGGCGGCGGGCCATGGCGAGGATGAGGGACATCGCGTGTTCCGACACCGCGCGGGCATTGACGCCCGAGGCGCTGGCGAGGCGGATGCCGTTTCCGCCCAGCACGTCCCGCCCGAACTGGTCGGTGCCGGCGCCGATCGACTGGATGAATTTCAGTTTCGGCGCGAGCGGCACGAGGTCATTGCGCCAGAGGCCGGAGACCACCAGCACGTCGGCGGCGGCGATCCCGGCGTCGAGCTCGGCGCGGTTGCGCACCTGGATGGAGGCGATGCCGGCGTTTCGCGCGGCGAAGCGCTCCTGCATCTGGTAGGCGACATGGGCGAAGCAGATGGTGAGCTGGTCTTTGGCCGGAAACATGGTCGTTCCTTTTACTGGACGCGCAGACCGGCTTCGCGCAGCAGCGGAAGCACGGTCTCGATGAAGTAGGGCAGCTCGTCGGTGTAGTTGACGAAGCTGACGGTGGTGCCGGCGAAACCGGCGGCGGACATCTTGATCATCTCATCGACGATATGCTGGGGCGTGCCGACCAGCGGATAGGTTCCGGCGCCGCCGGCGAAGCGCTTGCGGTGCAGGCGGTAGGCTTCGGCATCGTGGGAGCCGGAGAATTTCTCCTTGGCGCCCATGTAGTGATCGACGCTGGCGCTGTCCTGCATGGTGACCGCGTAGTGCTCGTAATAGGAATCGGCCTCCGCCTGGGTGGGGCGGCAGACGACGTGGCAGGTGGTGTAGACGCCGACATCGCGGCCGGTGGCGGCGGCGCGGCGGGAGATGTCGGCGATCTGTTCGCGGCCCTTGTCGATATCGGTGAAGGTGGTGAACAGGTAGTCGGCGGCGCGGGCGGCGAAGTCTCGCCCGGGGGGGGAGAAGGCGGCGTTCAGCGTGACGGGACGGGGGCGTTGCAGCGGGGCGGGGCGGCCGGAGACGTTCTTGAGCTGGTAGTATTTGCCGTTGAAATCGAAATTGCCGGTATCGGCGTGAATGCGGCACATGATGTCGAACCATTCGAGGCCCTGCTCGTAGCGGTCCTCGATGATTTTCAGGCCGAAGGCGTCGAACTCCTCGGGGTTCCAGCCGCAGACGATGTTGAGGCCGGCGCGGCCATTGGAGGCGTGGTCGACGGTGGCGAGTGCCTTGGCGGCGTAGACGGGGTGGACCATCGGGACGTGGACGGTGGAAAACAGGGCAATCCGCTCGGTGACGCCGGCCAAGGCGGCGGCGAAGGTGAAGGTCTCGAAGCTGTGTTCGCGGGAGTTCATCTCGCCGCCAAACCCCTTCCAGCGGGCGATGGGGAGGAAGAACTCGATGCCGGCGCGATCGGCCATTTGCGCGGCCTGGACGATGCCGGACCAGGTCGCGGGCCAGCGCTCGGGGACGCGGGTGAGGGTGAGGCCGCCATCGGCGTTGGCGCTGAAGACGCCGAGTTTGAATGTATTGGGGCCGCGCATGGGATGGGTGGTCATGAAAATCTCCGGGTCAAAAAAGAATGGCGTCCCCGCGCGATATTGCGGGGCGGGTCAGCTGGATGGTTTGGCGCAGGCGCGGTTGAGGGCGATGAGATGGGCGCGGGCGGCTTCGGCGGTGTCCATTTCGATGGCGCGGTAGCGTTCGATGATGGCCTTGCCGGCCGGGGTCAATACCGCGCCGCCGCCGCCATTGCCGCCGGCGGCGGTGGCGACCACGGGCACGCCGATGGAGGTGTTCAATTCCTCGACCAGCTCCCAGGTGCGGCGGTAGGACATGCGCAGGACGCGGCCGGCCGCCGAAATGGAGCCGGAGCGGGCGATCTCCTCCAGCACCGCGACCTTGCCTGGCCCGATGCGCGCCCCGGAGGCGAGGTCGAGGCGGATACTCAGGCGATCGGCGCCGGAAGCCTCCGCGCCATCCTGTTTTTTACGGCGTCCCATGGGCGGACTGAACCATGGAAAGGGCGGTTCGGGCAATGTGGCTTATAAATACGATAACGTAACAAAATAGTCGTGAAAAAGCGCCCGCGATTCGCGGGGTCTCTGATGAGTGGACGCCGCAAGCGGCACGTACGGCGGCGCGCGGGCGGTGGTGGCGGGGGGAGTCGCGGGGATTGGCTGGGCCGGGCGCGCGAGGGCGCTGTGCCACGCCGGGAAGGCGCGGGCGATGCGGCGGATCGGGCGCCGGACGGATTTCGGGCTACGGGTACGGTGGGCGCGCTTCGGGCGCGGATGTGCGGATCGTGCGGCGCGGCGGGCCGGCACCGGCCCCGGCGGAAGGGGGGCGGGTGCGGTGGGGATGGGGGAGG
>CAIYPH010000292.1 GCA_903928045.1 uncultured Rhodospirillales bacterium | reverse complement strand
ATTTGTACAGCTTCCCATCATCCGGAGAGGCAAGCCAACGGCAACGAAGTCAGGAAAAGTTTTTTTGGTTCTTTTTGTTCACAAAAAGAACCGCTTCCTTGCCTTGGTGCCGTCACGCCGTCACCCGCTCACCAATCAGCCCCACGGTGATGCAGTAGAAATCACTCGGATTATACCGTCGTATCGCCAGGAAATTCGGATGGCAGGCGAGATAGGCCTCGCCGCCCGCCCCGCCCGGCAGGATCACGGCCGCCATGGCGTCCGGCGCCAGGCTACGGGCCGGCTGCACACCAAGCCGCGCCCAGTCTTCGATTTTTTTGCGATTATCCCGCCCGGCCACGCCCGGATCGAAGCCGGGCGGCAGCTTCGCCGTCACGCCCCAGGGCAGCTTGTCGCTCCAGCCGGATTTCGCCAGGTAGTTGGCTACCGAGGCAAAAATGTCGCCGGGGTCGCTCCAAATGTCCCGCTTGCCGTTGCCGGAGAAGTCCTGGGCGAATTTCAGATAGGAATCCGGCATGAACTGCGGCTGGCCCATGGCGCCGGCGTAGGAGCCGGTCATGCGATCGGGCGTGATGTCGCCGGCCTGGATGATTTTCAGCGCGTCCATCAGCTCGGAGCGGAAAAACGCCGCCCGCCGCCCCTCCCAGGCCAGGGTCGCCAAGGCCTCGATCACGTGGAACCCGCCGGTCGAGGACCCGTAGTCGGATTCCAGCCCCCATATCCCCATGATGGGTGCGGCCGCCACCCCGTAGCGGGCGGTGACGCGGGCGAGCAGATCGCGATACTGGGCATACATCGCGCGGCCCTTGGTGATGCGGGCGTCGGAGATCACCCGTGTGCGGTACTGGTCCCAGGTCAGAGTGAATTCCGGCTGCTTGCGGTCCAGTTCGATCACCCGCTGGTTGGGCTGCACCCCCTTAAAGGCGCGCTCCAGCGTGGCCGGCTTGATGCCGGACTTGGCTGCCTCGGCTTTCACCCCGGCGACAAAACTGTCAAAACTGGCCTTTTCCGCCGGGGAAGCGGCGAAGGCGGGGACTGCAAGCGGGGGGGAAGCCAGCAGCGGGGCGGCGATCAGGGTGCGGCGTTTGAGCATGGTGTCAGTGTGGCCGCGTCGGCGAGTCGATTTCAACCGGGCGGGCGCATTTTTCCCTTGCATGAGTTCTTCATTTGTTCTATACACCTTCCCATGAACAGGAGCGCCTCCCCTGCCGACCGGCCCGCCGCCCCACCCGGGGTGATTGCGGTCGCGCGCCTGCGCTCCGGCCTCGGGGGCGTGCTAGCCATGATCGTCGCGATCTTGCGCTCGGGCGTGTTGCTGCGCCCCTGGCGCATCCCCGAAATGCTGCGCTTCATCTTTACCCTCGACCGGATGTTTGCCGACCTCTGCGATGTCCTCGAAGCCGCGGCGATGGCCGCGGCCGCGCGCGAGGCGGAAGCGCCGGCGGGAGCCGAAACACCCAAGCCGCGCCCGCCCGTCCGCCCCCAAGCCGCGCGCCGTCCCCGGCACGCGTTCGGGCGACCCGCGCGCATGGCCTTAAATGCGGCGCCGCCCGTGGTTCGCGCCGTCATGCAGCGGGTCGCGCCGATCGCCGGTCCGCCGACGGTTCCGCGCGTTGTCGGTCTTACCCTCGCGGTACCGCACGGCTGGCCGTGGCGGCGGGGCCCTCCCCTGCCGGCCGCGATGCGCTTTGGATGCCTGCGCCAACGTGCACCCAAATTGTTTCGATTACGAAACTAAACCGCGTAACCGGGCAACCAGATGTTCCGGCGCTGCCGGCGCCACATCGCCGCGCCAGGCGACATGCTGGTCCGGCCGAGAGATCACCATCGCATGCCGATACGGCGCCGTCTCCGTCGCGCGCACGTCGAGCAGCCGCGGCGGCAGCCCCTGCGCCGCCGCCGCGGTCAGGATCGGCCCGGGGTCGGCGGCATCGGCGAAGCGCAGCAGCGTGTCGTCCGGCCCCATCGCATCATAAAGCGAGCGCCCATCGGCCAGCCAGAGATCCGGCGTGCGGCAACCCGGCACGGTCGAGGGGGTGAAACTCCCCATCGAATACGGCGGCGGCGGCTCCCCGTCCGGCAGGATGAGGGGCGAGGCATCATAGTAGGAGCCGAAATTGAGCCCGGCGCAGCAATACTGGGTGACGTTGAGGTCGTATGACGCCTTACCGAACCGGGCGCGAATTGCGTCGCCCTCCGGGCCCGGCGCCTCGATATCGGCCGGAACCTCGCGCCGCGCCCTGGCCATCGCCGCGGAGTGGTTCATCGCATAGACTGAGACCTGCTCGGTGATCGGGTGCCGCTCCGCCTGATAGGCATCGAGCATCGCCGGATCGGCCCACCCCCTGGGCGTCCTGGGAGTAGCCCTCGAGGCTGGTCCGGTTGAGGATGGTGATGCCCGCCATGCGCTCGGCATGGGCGAACAGCACGGGCTCGAGGAAGATCTGGTTGATCCGGTGTGGTGGCTCCGGGGTGGGCCACCAGCCGTCGGGGCCGGAGGTGTCGGTATAGCGATCGCGCCGGCAGGGAATCTGGATGCGGGTGAGCTCGGTGCCGAGCGTGGTTGTGCGGTAGGAGATGTCGTTCGCGTAGTCCTCGGGCAGCCCGGTGGACCGCAGAGCCTGGGCGACGCCGAGGCGCCGGACGATCTCCATCGAGCGGGCGGCGACGTGGTTGCATTTCACGTTGGGCGGCTCGCTGCGGTGGCGGAGTTCGACCACCACCACGTTGATACCGCGCCAGGCGAGGTCCATCGCCGCCGTCAGCCCGACCGGGCCGCCGCCGGTGACGAGGACGGAGGTTTTCACGCGCCGCCCCGGCCGGGGATCTTGCGGGGCACGAGGCCTTTGGGGGTGGCGACGACGTTGGTGTGGCCGACATCGGCGTGCGTCATGCGGAAATCCAGCATCCGCCGCGTCGCCTCCAGGAGGAGCGGCCGATATGCCGGATCGGGGGCGACGTTACGGGTTTCGCCGGGGTCCGCGCGGAGGTCGTACAGCACCGGGGCGAAGCCGGGAAGGTTGACGTATTTCCACTCCTTGGTGCGCAGCGCCGCCATCGGGCCGGCCTCGGGCGGGGTGCCGTCGGGCAGGCTGGTCGGCTCCGGCCAGCCGCCGCGGAGGTCGTATTCGAACTGCACCTCCTGCCGCCAGACTTCGGGGGTCTCGCCGCGCAGCCAGGGCAGCAGCGAGACGCCGTTGCAACTCGCGGGGGTGGCCATGCCGAGCCAGTCGAGGATGGTGGGCATGAGGTCCACCGACTCGCTGAATTCCTCGACCCGTCGGCCGCGGACGCCATCGGGGTCACGGATGATGAGGGGCAGATGGTAGCTCTGGTCGAACCAGCCGATCTTGCCGAGCAGGCGGTGATCGCCGAGTTGCTCGCCGTGGTCGGAGGTGAAGATGATCAGCGTGTCGTCGTACTGCCTGATCGCCTTGAGCTCGGCGACGATGCGGCCGACCCAGTCGTCGATTTCGGCGATCAGCCCGTAATAGGCGCGGCGGGTGAGCAGCACGTCCTGGTCGGACATGGCGGAGACCGGACCGGTGGCGCCCTCGTAGTAGGAGGACTGTTTCTGCATCGCCAGCCAATGGGCGAGCACGGGATGCTGCGCGCCCTCCTCTTCTCGGCTCGTCGCCCTGACGGGGCCGGGAATGGCATCGTCCGGCACCATCGCGTGATAGGGGGCGCAGGCGATGAAGGGGGGGTGCGGGCGGAGGAAGCCGAGATGCAGCAGCCAGGGCCGATCCTTGCGCGAGACGGCCGCACCGCGCAGGAAGGAGAGGCCGTGCTCCCCGGTCCAGGCGGTATCGGAGTGTTCGGCCGGCACTTGGCAGGGTTCGGCGGTGGGGCCGCAGGGGCCGGATTGCGGGTACCAGACCTCGAAGGGGTTGGCCGCGAGCTGGTAGCCGCGCCCGGCGACCCAGCCGAAATAGTTGCGGTAGTCCACCTCGTCGAAATGGGCGAAGATCTGGAACCCCTCCATCACGTCGCCGATCTCGGAGAAGCGAGGATCGGCCGCGGGGTGCTTCACGGGGTCCGGGATGGTGGTGGTGTAGCCGATCAGCTGCGGCTCCATCCCGATCTTGCGCACCTCGGTCGCGAGGTTCGGATGGCGCGAATCGAGCGGCACCCCGTTGGCGGTGACGCGATGGTTCATCACGTATTGCCCAGTCAGCATGCTCGCCCGCGCCGGCCCGCAGGGGGCGGCCTGGCCGTAATGGGCGGTGAAACTCACGCCATCCGCGGCCAACGCGTCGATATTCGGGGTCAGCGCTGCGCGATGGCCGAGGAAGCTGAGGCTGTCGCCGCGCCACTGGTCGACACAAATGAAAAGAACGTTCCTGGCCATGGTTTGTCCCACGCGTTGCTGGGCCCTATCCTGCGCAAGAACGAGCGTGACGGGAAGATCGGTCGAGATGGTGGAGTTTCTACAGTCGCCTGGCAGCCTGCCGGCGGGGCTACGTGTCTATGCGATCGGTGACGTGCATGGGTGCGACGACAAGCTGGCCGATATCCATCGCCAGATCGCCGACGATCTTCGGGCCCGCCCCTGCAAGGCGCCGCTGCTGGTGCATTTGGGCGACTACGTGGATCGCGGGCCGGACAGTCGAGGCGTGGTGATGCGGCTGATGGCGGGTAACCCGATTCGGGGCGTGCCGACGGTCAACCTGATCGGCAATCACGAGCAGACCATGCTCGACGCGCTCTCCGGCCAGGGCGCGGCGATGACGGATTGGATGATTTCCGGCGGCCGCGAGGCGCTGGCGAGCTGGGGCGGCGATGCCGATGCCCCGCGCGCCGAGTGGGCGGCGCATGTGCCGGACGACCATGTGCGCTTCATGCGGGAGCTCGCGCTGTCCCATCAGGTCGGCGGCTATTTCTTCGTGCATGCCGGCATCCGCCCGGGCGTGCCGCTCGCCGAGCAGGCGAAGCAGGACATGCTGAGCATCCGCCAGTCCTTCCTATATTCGGAGGCGGATCTCGGCATCGTCGTCGTGCACGGCCACACGCCGCGCGAGGCGCCGGTGATCCGGCCCAATCGCATCGGCATCGACACCGGGGCGGTGTTCGGCGGCTGGCTCACCTGCGCGATCCTCGAGGAGGATCGCGTAGGGTTCCTCTACGCCTAGCGCTTCAGGATGGACCGCCCGGCGTAGCGGGCGGAGGTGCCGAGCTGCTGCTCGATGCGGATGAGCTGGTTGTATTTCGCCGTGCGGTCGGAGCGCGCGAGGCTGCCGGTTTTGATCTGGCCGCAATTGGTGGCCACCGCGAGATCGGCGATGGTGGCATCCTCGGTCTCGCCGGAACGGTGGCTCATCACGCAGCGATAGCCGGCGCGATGGGCCATTTCCATCGCCTCCAGCGTCTCCGACAAGGTACCGATCTGGTTCACCTTGATGAGGATGGCATTCGCGGTGCCGGTCTCGAT
>CAIYPH010000291.1 GCA_903928045.1 uncultured Rhodospirillales bacterium | reverse complement strand
CTTGGTAGGCCTTTACCCCACCAACAAGCTAATCGAACGCAGGCTCCTCCGCAGGCGACTTGCGCCTTTGACCCTCAGGTGTCATGCGGTATTAGCAGCAGTTTCCCGCTGTTATCCCCCACCCCAGGATAGATACCTACGCGTTACTCACCCGTCCGCCACTAGGGGTTGCCCCCTCGTGCGACTTGCATGTGTTAAGCATGCCGCCAGCGTTCGCTCTGAGCCAGGATCAAACTCTCAGGTTCATCTCAACCAATCCCTCACAGGACAAGCTAAAACGAACGAGACCTGACTAGAACTCCAAGCCCTAAAGCTCGGAACATGTCTCTCGAAACATATATCAACGTAGTCATTAAGACACATCAACATACGCCCTAAGAAGACACCCAATCATCAGATCAAAAAACCCAATCACCAGATACCCATAAACGCCGTGCTTCAAAACACGACCTCAGAACGCAGCCAACGTATCCCTTCCAGACCATATGAAATTGTGAAAGAACAAAGCCAACAAATCCCGCCCCACGCTATCAACGAGGTTCGGGGTCTCTGCCGAATCGGCAACCCGGCGGAGGCCGAGAGTTTTATCCGAACCGGAAGTGACTTGCAAGTGCTCATCTCGTCCGGTGAAGCGGGGTTTAGAAGGGTCGGCCGGTGCGGTCAACCCCTGATGTGACAGTCAGACGACTGTTTTTTTCCGCCACTCCAAAAACCACGCGGCGAAACGCGGAATTCCCAGGGAAAGTGCCGTTTTCGGCGCGAAGCCGGAAAGCGCCCCAATCGCTGAAACCTCGGCAAATGTCTCCTCAACATCAGCCGCCGGGCGGTCGGCGAACCTACGAATCGCCTTTTTGCCCAGCGATTCCTCCAGCAAATCCACCAGATCGAGCACCGCTTCGCTGCGATGATTTCCGATATTCAGCACCCGCTGCGGCACTCCACTGCCAGGGGGATGTCCCATGCAGCCAAGAATTCCATCAACAATATCATCGATATAGGTGAAATCCCGGCGCAACCGCCCGCCGTCGTAGAGGGTAATCGGTCGCCCGGCCATGATCGATTCGGCGAAACTGAAGTAGGCCATGTCCGGCCGCCCCCATGGCCCATAGACCGTGAAGAATCGCAGCCCGGTCTGCGGGATCCCGTAGAGATGGGCATACGCGTATCCCATCAACTCATCCGCCCGCTTCGTCGCGGCATACAGCGACAAGGGCGTGTCCACCCGATCGGTCTCCGCGAACGGCAGTTGCCGATTAGCGCCATAAACTGACGACGAGCTCGCATAAACAAAGTGCCACAGCCCCTTCAGCCCGCGCGCCACCTCCAGCATCACCAGATGCCCCATCACGTTGGAGGCGACATAAGCGTAGGGGTCCACCATCGAGTGCCGGACCCCCGCCTGCGCCGCGAGGTGCACGATCACCTCAATATCCGGCGTCGCCGCCACCACCGCCTGCACCGCGGCGCGGTCGGCGATATCCACCCGGTAGAAGGAGAAGCCCGGCCTGCCCGCCAGCAGCGCCAGCCGCCCCTCCTTCAGCCGCACATCATAATAGTCGTTGACGCTGTCGATCCCGACCACCCGCTCACCGCGGTCGAGCAGGGCAACCGCGGTGTGGAAGCCGATGAACCCGGCCGCCCCGGTCAGCAGAACGGTCACGTCGCCGCCCCTACTGGATCACCCAGCCGCCATCGATCGACAGCGAGGTGCCGGTAATCGTCCGCGCCCCCTCGGAGCACAGGAACACCGCGGCCGCGCCTATCTGCTCGGCGGTGGAAAACTCATGCAACGGCTGTTTCTCCGCGAGAAACGCCTCTTTCACCGCCGCAATCGACTGCCCGGTCTCCGCCGCCCGCGCCTGCAACTGCCTTTCCACCAGCGGCGTCAGCACCCATCCCGGGCAGATCGCGTTGCACGTCGTCCCGGCATTGGCCATCTCGATTGCCGTCACCTTGGTCATGCCCGCCACGCCATGCTTGGCGGCGACATAGGCAACCTTCTGCGCACTCGCTACCAGACCATGCGCCGAGGCGATATTGATGATCCGCCCCCAGCCACGCGCCCGCATCCCCGGAATCGCCGCCTTGGTGGCGTGAAACACCGCGGACAAATTAACCGCGATCACCTTGTCCCATTCCGCATCCGGAAACGTCTCGATCGGCGAGACAAACTGGATCCCCGCGTTATTCACCAGAATGTCCACACGCCCCAGTTTCTCCTCGGCGATCGCCACCATCGCCGCGATCTCCGCCGGAACCGCCATATCAGCCGGCACGTGAACGGCACGCACCCCGAAATCCGCGACGATCCCCGCCCGCAACGCCTCGATCGCGGCCGGGTCGCCAAAACCGCTCATCGCGATGTCCGCCCCCTCTCCCGCCAACGCGCGCGCAATCCCGAGGCCGATCCCGCTCGTCGAACCTGTAACCAGCGCCACCTTGCCTTTGAGGGCCATTTTCATACTCCTTCAATCCTGCTGTTGTTCCTACCGCGCCCGCGCCCCGCGGGGAACCGCGGATGGCGCATTTCCGCCGCAGTCCCGCATTAACACTGCGCAATCAGGTTTCGATTCCATCCGCCCCCATAATAGGCGCATAAACCCGCATGGCCCTGCCATCTGCCCTGCTTCCCCTCCGTCACCCGCTGTTCCGCATGCTGTGGTCGGCGAACGTCGTCGTCTCGCTCGGCGTCTGGATGCAGAACACCGGCGCCGGCTGGCTGATGACCACGCTCGACCCGGACCCCCTGGTCGTCAGCATGGTCCAGGCCGCCACCATCCTGCCCATCTTCCTCCTCGCCCTCCCCGCCGGCGCCATCGCCGACATCATCGACCGCCGGCTCTTCATTCTCGGCACCCAGGCCTGGATGCTCCTGGCCGCCGGCTTGCTCGCCATCCTCACCTATGCCGGCGGCATGAGCGCCTGGGCCCTGCTCGCCCTCACCTTCGCCATCGGCATCGGCACCGCGATGAACGCCCCGGCCTGGGGCAGCGTGATGGCCGAATCCGTCCCGCGGCAAGACCTCGCCCAGGCCATCGCCCTCAACGGCGTCGGCTTCAATCTCGCCCGCGCCGTCGGCCCAGCGCTCGCCGGCTTCCTCGTCCTGCTCGGCGGCCCGCAGACCGCCTTCGCCCTCAACGCCGTCTCCTACCTCGCCATCGTCGGCGTCCTGCTCACCTGGCATCGCCGCCACCGCCCCAGCAAACTGCCGCGCGAGCACTTCCTCAGCGCGATGCGCGTCGGCATCCGTTTCGTGCGCTACACCCCGGTGATGCGTGCGGCGATGCTGCGCTCCGCCTGCTTCTACGGCCCCGCCTCCGCTCCCTGGGCGCTGCTGCCCCTGGTGGTGCATGACCAGTTGCACATGGGCGCCGGCACTTTCGGCGCCCTGCTCGGCCTGATGGGCGTCGGCGGCGTCACCTCCGGCCTGGTCCTGCCGCAAATGCGCGCCCGCCTCTCCCGCGGCGGCATCGTCATGGCCTCGATGGTCAGCTCCGGCGCCGGCATGCTGATCCTCGCCCTCTCGCCGCACTGGATTTTCGGCGCCGTCGCCATGCTCCTCTTCGGCATCGGCTGGGTCGCCGCCTCCTCGGTCATCCAGGGCGCCGCCCAGCTTTCCGCCCCCCCCTGGGTCCGCGCCCGCGCACTCGCCACCTACCAGCTCGCCTCCAACGGCGCGATGGTCGCCGGCACCTTCTTCTGGGGCTGGCTCGGCCGCTCCATCGGCCTCACCCCGGTGATGCTGGTCGCCACCGCCGCCTTCGTCACCCTCTGCCTCCTCGCCCGCAACGCCAGCCTCGAACCCGCCGCCACCCCGCGCGAACAGCTCGTCCCCCCGCCCCCCGCTCCCGAGGCCGTCGCCCCCGAACTCGCCGCCGTCATCGCCGAAGCCCGCGACCGCATCCTCGAATGGCAGAAATATCGCATCTCCCCCGATGACCGCGACGCCTTCCTCGCCGCCCTGGTCGAAGTGCGTGACGCCCGCGGCCGCGCCGGCGCCGCCAACTGGCAGCTCTACGAAGACGTCTCCCACCCCGAAGGCTGGATCGAGATCTGGACCGTGGAGAACTGGACCGATCACCTCCGCGAAGCCGTCCGCACCGGCGAGGCCGACCGCGCCGCCCTCGCTTGCGCCCAGGCCCTGCACAAAGGCGAGCCCATCCCGCCGGCCCGCTACATCGCGGTGCCCCCGCACCGGCTACCCGATGCCGCAAGGTAGCAAGCAAGCGCTTCTTTT
>CAIYPH010000290.1 GCA_903928045.1 uncultured Rhodospirillales bacterium | reverse complement strand
TGCGCGGCGAGCCGACCGGCCAGCCCGCTGCATTTCGCGGCGATGTGGTCGCGGTCGCCAAGCGCGATCTCTCGCAAGGCGACGTGCTCGATGGCGAGGGCGGCTACACCGTGTGGGGCAAACTGCTACCGGCCGCCGCCAGCCTGGCCGCCGGCGGCTTGCCGATCGGCCTCGCCCATCGCGTCACGTTGCGCCGGCCAGTCCGACATGGGAGAATTGTCACCTGGGATGACGTCGTCGCCCCCACCGGCCCCGCCGTCGAGGCGCGCCGGGCGATGGAGCGGCTCAGCCTCTAGCCATCTGCAACCCGCGGGCGAAGAAGCGTTCGAGCTTCTTCGGGTCCCGCGCGATACGGGCCCGCACGTCGAGCGCCATGGGGTCGGTATCGATATCCTCCTCGTTGCGCGCCACCCCGTCGAGGATGGCCTCCGCCACGAAGCCGGGCGAAACCTTCACCACCCCCGCCGGCACATCCTTGGCCATGCGGGTATCGACCGAACCGAGGATCGCCGCCGTCACCAGCGTCTTGCGCGCCGCCCCCGCGGCGCGGATCGCCTGGGTGAGCGAAAGGGCGGCCGCCTTGGTGATGGAGTAGGTGCTGAGCAAAGGCACATTCATCAGCGCCGCCGCCGACAGCACGTTCACCACCGCGCCCCCGCCATTGGCGCCAAGAATATCGGCGAAGGTGAGATAGCCACGCATCAGGCCGAAGAGATTGACCTCCATTTCCGCGCGGAGAACCTCTTCAGCCCCGGCGGTCTCCAGCGTGGTGCCAAAATGCGACAGCCCCGCGTTGTTCACCAGCAACGTGATATCCGCCACCGCCGCCGCCGCCGCCGCCCAGTCGGCGGCGGAGGTGACATCGAGCTTCACCGCCACCACCCGCGGATCGCCGAAATCCGGCAGCAGCGCCGGATCGCGCGCCGCCGCGTAGACCTTCGCCGCGCCCCGCGTCAGCAACGCGCGCACCAGCGCCTCGCCCACGCCGCGATTGGCGCCGGTGACCAGGCCGACGCAGCCGGCGATCTTCACGCGGAGGCCTGCTTCGGGGCGATCTGCCGTTCCAGGGTCGGCAGGTCGAAATAGTCCCGCCACCCCCGGATCAGCCCATCTTCCATTTCGAACACCCCGCAATAGGGCAGGCGGACGTTGACGCCCTTGCGGGTGTAGGTCTCCTCCCCCTCGTGGAACACCAGATCACCCGCCTCGACGATGTGCCGCAGCTCGACCTTGATGTTGCTCATCCCCTTGCCGAACTTCGCCATGAAGGCCGCAATCGCGTCCTTGCCGCGATGCACCTCGGGGAACGGCATGTTCTGGTATTCCACCCGCTCATGCAGCAGCGCCAGCACGGCCGCATGGTCCTGCCGCGCCCAGGCGGCGAAAAACGCTTTCGCGACGTCGATGTTTCCGGCCATTGTTTCCCCGCCAAGAACGCTTTTGCGGGAAGCCTACACCGCAACGACACAAACACAACAAGGGGAAACCGTCATGGGCCAGCTCAGCGAGCTCTACCTCGCCCACCTCACCGCCTGGAAGAACAACGACACCGAGACCGCACTGACCTACATGGCCGATGACATCGTCTGGTATCCCAATCGCGCCATGCGCCCGGTGGTCGGCAAGGAGGCGGTGCGCGCCTTCATGGCGAAATTCGGCAAGGGGATGACCGACAAGGCGTTCAGCCAATCCCTGATGATCGAGCAGGGCGACATCCTCTTCGTCGAGGGGGTCGAGAGCTACACCAAGGGCGGGCGGCGGATCGACACGCAGTACGCCGGGATCGTCGAATGGCGGAACGGCAAGGCGGTGGCCTGGCGCGACTATTTCGACCTCAAGACGCTGGAAGCCCAGCTGACCGGCTAGGCCGCATACCCGCCGAGGCGTTCGGCGAAGCGGGCGATCGCTGCCTCGCCAAATGGCGTGACAGCGAGAGCGGGCTGCCGGTCATAGACCGTCTCAAGCCCCATGCGGGCGGCGACCAGTCGCTTGCCATAGCAGACGAGATGGTCGATCGACTGCATGACGAAGACGATCGCCGGCAGGATCTCGCGATAGATGCGCTCCGCCTCCGCCTCGTCGCCGCGTGCCATCGCCGCCCACAGCGCCACCTGCGCCTCGAAGCAGTCGGGCGCCGGGATCAGCCCGGCGCAGCCGGCGCGGAAATTATCGGGGAGTTCGAGCCCACCGCGGCCGTTCAGCACCGCGAGCTGGCCGCCGGTCTCCTCCACCACCCGGCGGATCAGCACCGCCGGCCCCTCGCCTTTCAGCACGCGGAAATTGGCGTGACGCCGGGCGAGCTCGGCAATCGCGGGGGGCGCGAGGCCGATGCCGATGTAGTCCGGGGCATTCTGGATCGCCATTGTGATCGGCGAGCGCTCCATCACCTGGCCGAAAAACGCCTGCAACTCCGCCTCCGTCATGCCCGGCGTGCGCGGTGGCTGCAGGATGGCCACCACCGCGCCATGGTCGGCGGCGTGGGAGACGGCCGCGATCTGCTCCTCCGGCGTGGCGCCGAACACGGTCACCGCCAGCGGAATGCGCCCGGCGAGATCCTCAGCCGCCCATTCCACCACCTGGCGCCGCTCGCCGGGCGAGAGCTTGGAGACCTCGGTGGCGAGGCCGAGCACCGCCATCCCTGCCCCGCCGCCAGCGACGCAGATCTCCGTCTGCCGGCGCATCAGGGCGCGATCCAGCCGGTTCTCACTGTCAAAGAAGGCGTAGAGGATCGGCCAGATGCCGCTGATTGCGTGTTGCATGACATTCAGGCTGCCGCCGAAGCTGGCCGCACGTCAACGGCTGACGCGGGGCCGGTTTACCTTTAGTATAGAAGGATGCTCACCGATCTGCCCAACGTCCTGACGCTTTCGCGCATCGCCGCCATCCCGGTGATGGTGGTGCTGGCGGCGATCCGCACGCCGAATACCGACGTGGCCGCGATGCTGGTGTTCTCGGTGGCCGGCATCACCGACTATTTTGACGGCAAGCTGGCGCGGGACCGGGCGCAGACCTCCGACCTCGGCCGGATGCTCGACCCGATCGCCGACAAGCTGCTGGTGGCGGCCGCGCTGATGATGCTGGTGGGGCTGGGGCGGCTGAGCCCCGCGGGGTTGTATCCCGCCATCATCATCATGCTGCGCGAAATCCTGGTCAGCGGCCTGCGCGAATACCTCGCCGGCGTGCGCGTCGGCTTGCCGGTGACGCGGCTGGCCAAGTGGAAAACCGGCTTCCAGATGGGCGCGCTTGGCACCCTGCTGGCCGGCGATACGGGGGCACAGGTGTTGTATCTCGGCTGGCTGCCAGTGCCGGCGATCGGCGAGGCGATGCTGTGGGTGGCCGCGCTGCTGACGCTGATGACGGGCTGGGACTATCTGACCGCCGGGTTGCGCCATGCCAGCGGCGCCGGCGAACCGGTGCGGGACTGAGCCATGCCGATGCATGTCCTCGGGCTGACCGGCTGGTCCGGCAGCGGGAAGACGACGCTGCTCGCAGCCCTGCTGCCGCGGTTCATCGCGCGGGGGATGACGGTCTCGACGATCAAGCACGCGCATCACGGCTTCGATCTCGACCAGCCCGGCAAGGATAGCTGGCGCCATCGCCAGGCCGGGGCGCGCGAAGTGATGATCGCTTCGAGCCAACGCTGGGCGCTGATGCACGAGCAGGTTGGGCCGGAGCCGGGACTGGCGGATTTGCTGGCGCGGCTGGAGCCGGTCGACCTCGTGCTGGTGGAGGGATTCAAGGCCAACCCGCACCCGAAAATCGAGGTATTCCGCCCCTCGCTCGGCCGCGAAGCGCTGTGGCCCGGGCGCGAAGATATCGTCGCCATAGCGGCCGATGGGGTGGTCGAGGCGGCCGGCCGGGCGGTGCTGCCGCTCAATGACCCCGACGCCATCACGAATTGGGCAGTTGACTATCTGCAATCTCATACTGCACTGCACACCAGACCTTGAGTGTCAGCCCGCACGAGGGCACATTCAACCCGCCGACCCCGAAAAGGATTCCCGACTGATGCGGCTCCTCGCCCCCCTTGGCTTGCTTGTTCTGTTGACCGCCTGCGAGTCCGTCTCCGACACGGCCGGGAACCTGATCGGCAACCCGACCGACGGATTGCTGGATTTCATCGGTGACACCGTCACCTTCCAGGGCAACCCGAACCGGCCGCAACCGGAGAGCGACAACATCCGCCGGGTGATGGGCCAGCCGGTGGAGGCGGAGCCGTTGACCAGCGAAAGCGGCAATATCTGGCCGAGCCTGCCACGCCGCGAGCCGACCGCCGCCGCGCTGGAGAAATCCCCGGCCCCGGCGGGCGCGGCCAAGCCGGCCGCCAAACCGGTGGCGATGTCGCCGGCGGTGCAGCCCGCGCCACAGCCGCCCGCGCCGAAAGCCGCCCCCCCGGCACCGACCATCCCGCCGGCCACCACCATCCGTTCCGGCGCGTCGCTGGCCACACCGTCCGGCAATGCCATCCTGACCACCGGCGCCAATGGGGTAATCAACTACACCCTGCCGAACGGCAGCGCCGGCCGGGCGATCGACAATGGCAACGGCACCATGACGCTGATCGGCGCAGACGGGCAGGTGATGTCCGTGCCGGCGCCGAAGTGATGCGCGCGGCCGCATGAGCGCCCCCGGCATCCAGGTGCTGTATTTCGCCTGGCTGCGTGAGAAGATCGGCCTGGCGGAGGAGAGCGTCAGCCCGCCGCCCGCGGTGGACACGGTGGCCGGGCTGATCGGCTGGCTGAAGCAACGCAGCCCGCGGCATGAGGCCGCATTATCCGCCAGCGCCACGATACGCTGCGCGGTGAACCAGGAATTCGCCGGGCCGGACAGCGCGATCGGGCCGGGCGACGAGGTCGGCTTCTTCCCGCCCGTGACCGGGGGCTGAGATGGCGACCGTTCGCGTGCAGAGCGAACCGATCGATGTCGGCGCCGAAACCGAAACCCTCACCGCGGGGCGGAGTGACATCGGAGGTATCGGCAGTTTTCTCGGGACCGTGCGCGATACCGCGGGCGGGCGGCGGATTACCGCGATGTCGCTCGAGCAGTATCCGGGCATGACCGAGCGCGCGCTCGCCGCCATCGC
>CAIYPH010000289.1 GCA_903928045.1 uncultured Rhodospirillales bacterium | reverse complement strand
GAAAGTTTTTTGCTTCTTTTTTTCAAAAAAGAAGCGCTTGCTTGCTCACTTATGCATGCGTGATCACCGTCCCGGAATGCCCATCGCTAGCCAGGCCGAACCCGGCCGTTGAGAAGTGGCCTTGCAGCAGGAAGGTGCTGCTCGCGCCGCCGCCGGTCAGGGTGACGCTGGTGTTGGCGCCGCTGAACGCCGATGTCAGGTGGGCGGTGGGGTAGGCGATGTCGGTGAGGTCGATGCGGTCGGTGGCGAGGAAGCCGCGCAGGAGGTCTCCGGAGAGGCCGGCGGCGGTGTCGGTGAAGCTGTCATAGCCGGCGGTGTTGCCGACGAGGGTGTCGGCGCCGAGGCCGCCGGTGAGGGTCTGGTGGGCGGCGCCGGCGGTGATGGTGTCGGTGCCGGCGCTGCCGGTGGCGGTGATGAAGCCCATGGCGTTGAGCTTGAGGTTGGTGGCGGAGGAGAGCGAGACCGTTGAAATCCCGGTGATTTTCGCGCCAAGCGTGACGCTGCCGCCGCCATCGACCACCAGCGTGTTGGTGCCGGTGCCGGCGGTGATGCTGTCGGACGCGCTCGCCTTGGTGATGTGGATGGTGTTGTTGCCGGTGCCGGTGATGAGTTTTTCGCCGGCGCCGAGATAGACGGTGTCGGACCCGTTGCCGAGGGTGATGGTGGCGGTGTTGGCGGCGCCGACGACGAGGGCGGTGGCCTGGGCGCCGTTGGGCGAGGAGGTCAGCTTCAGGTTGGCGTTGAGGTCGGCGCGCAGCGTGATGGCGGGGACCGCGACGCCGATGCCCTCGACCGCGCTGATGCTGCTGATGTTATCGAGCACCGCCGGCAGCGTCATGTTGAAGGCGCCGCCGCCGACGAGGGTGAGGCTGTTGGACAGGCCGGTGCCGCCGTCGATGTGATCGCCGGGGCTGAGGGTCTGGGCGCGGGCGAGGATGCTGTCATGCCCGGTTCCGCCATCGATGGTGTCGACGCCCTTGGTGAGGGTCCAGCCGTGGTTGCCGGTGCTGGCGGCGGCGATGGTGGCGGTCAGTGCCGCGGTGGCGGTCGCGGTGCCGTCGGTGTCGGTGAGGGTGACGCTGACCGCGTCACTCCCGGCGGCGGACCAGGTATGGGCGCCGCTGACCGCGAATCCGCCGGCGGTGGCGGTGACGGTGCCGGCGGAGGTGGTGCCGTCGCCCCAGGCGATGGTGGCGGCGAGGTCAGCGGCGGTGGCGGCCCCGAAGCCGTCGGTGAAGGTGGCGAGCGTGGCGCTGTAAGCCTGGCCGGCGGTGGCGGCGATGGCGGGCGCGGTGGCGACGGCCAGCACGTCGGCGTCGGTCGCGGTGATGGCGCCGGACAGCGTGGTGGTGACGCCGTCGGCACCGCTGAGGACCGCCACCGAGGTGGCAAAGTGGCCCTCATCGGCGAAGACGTGGCCTGCTGCGGGGGCGACGCTGAAGCTGCCATTGGCGCCGGTGATGACGCCGGCACTGGTGGTGCCGTCACCCCAAATGATGGTGGCGGAGAAATTGGCCGCGGCGTCGGTGGTGTTGCTGTCGGTGAAGGTGGCGACCGGGGCGGTGAGCGGGGTGCCCTCGGCGGTGCTGAGCGTGGTGCCGCTGCCGCCGTAGGTGCGGGCGGGCGGCGGCGGGGGGGCGCCGGGGGGGGTGATGGCGAGGGTCAGCGTCTCGTTGAGCGAGCCGGTGAAGGTGCCGAGCGCGCCAGAGTAGTTCGACCAGTCCTCGATGGTGATGGTGTGGGTGCCGGCGGCGAGGGTGCCGGTGAAGCTGCCGGTGGGGGTGGCGGCATTGGCGTTCACCGGGTTGACCTGCATGGCGGTGCCGCCATCGATGACGGCGACCATGTTGAGCAGGCCGAACAGGCCGGCCAGCGAACCGCCGCCGGTGAGGGCGCCGGTGGCGGCTTCGGTGGCGGTCCAGCCGATGCTGAAGGTGCCCGCGGTGCCCATGGTGACGGAGAAGCTGGCGTTGGCGTAGCCCGGGCCGGCCTGCATGCCGAAGCTCTGCTCGGCGTTGTAGGCGCCCGAGGTGGTGCCGGTGGCGGACCAGGCGTCATGGAAGGTGGCGGTGCCGCTATAGGCGCTGACCCAGCCGGCGGAGACGGTCTGGCTGGAGGCGACCGAGGCGCCGCCGTAACTGGCGCTGGAGGCGCTGCTGGCGGTCGCCGTGCCGGGGATGCCGGCGGTGGCGGTGTTGGCGTTGAAGTTGGGCGGGGTCCAGGCGCCGAAGGGGCCGAGCCCGTCGGTGGAGACCGACAGCACGCTGACCCCGGTGCCGCCGCCCGTGGGGGCGGCGCCCACGGTGGCGGTCCCGGTTGCCGTGGCGGTGGCGGTGCCGTTTGTGTCGGCGAGGGTGACGGAGACCGGGTCCGTCCCGGCGGCGGCGTAGGTGTGGGCGCCGCTGACGCTGATTGTGCCGTTGCTGGCAACCACGGTGCCGGCGCTGCTGCTGCCGTCGCCCCAGGCGATGGTGGCGGTGAAGTCGCTGGCGGGGTTGGCGGCGTAGCTGTCGGTGAAGCTGGCGAGGGTGCCGCTGAAGGCGGTCCCCGCGGTGGCGGCGATGGTGGGCGCGGCGCCCACCGCCAGCACGTCGGCCTCGGTGGCGGTCACGGTGCCGGACAGGGTGGTGGTGACGGCGTCGGCGCTGTTGGTGATGGCGATGCTGGTGGGGTAGCTGCCCTCGTCGGCATAGGCGTGGCCGGCGGCGACGCTGAAGGCGCCCGCAGCGCCGCTGACGACGCCGGTGGAGGTGGTGCCGTCCCCCCAGGTGATGGCGGCGCTCAACTGGCTCGCGGTATCGGCGGTGTTGCTGTCGGTGAAGCTGGCGAGCGTGGCGGTCACCGCGCTGCCTTCGGCGGCGGTCAGGTTGGCGCCGGTGCCGCCATAGACGCGCGGCGGCGGCGGCGAGCCGGCGCCGGTCACCGTGATGTTGGAGCCGGTGTAGATGGGAAAGCCGAAGGCGGGCGAGGCCACCAGGATGCCGTCATTGGCGACATGGAAGGTGGCTCCGGCATAATTGCCGGGCAGCGCCAGCGCGATCGGCCCGGTCATGCCCCAGCCCGAGCCGGCGATGGTGAGCACGCCATTGCTCCAGGTCGCGCCGGTGGCGGTGATGCCGGCGAGGTCGATGGTGTTGCCGTCGGTGAAGCCCTGGATGGGGGTCTTGAAGGCGCTGGCGGTGCCGAGATCGAGCCGCAATGTGGCGCTCGACGCGTCGGTGAACACGGCGCTGTCGGTGTTGGCGGCGGAGGCGGCGAATTCCGCGATGCCGCCGCTGGCGAGCGTGACCTTGCCGGTGCCGCTCATCGGGTCGGCGACCACCAGGTGGTCACCGCCCGAGACGTTGATCGCCCCGTTATTGGCCAGGGTGCCGGAATTGAGGGTGAACAGCCCGCCCGCCACCGAGGCGTTGATGGTGCCGTCGAGGGTGAGCTGGCCGGTGTTGAAGGTCGAGCTGCCGGCCGTGTGGTTCATCACGGTCTGGCTGCCGAGGATGAGCGTGTTGGTGGCGCCGACGATCGGGGTGAGCGCGCTTTCGGTGATCTGCTGCGCGGTGCCGCCGACGTTGATGGTGCCGGACTGCCAGGACTGCGAGCCGAGCAGGCGGAGCTGGGTGCCGATGCCGACCAGGTTGATCGTCCCCAGGCTGGCGCCGGCGACCGGCGCGCCGGCGCCGCCGACGAGGGCGAGGTAGCTTTGGGTGGTGCTGCTGCCCAGGTTGAAGGTGCCGGAATTGAGCCAGCCGCCCGGGCTGGTGGCCAGGCCGCCAGTGTCGTTGAACACGCCGGGGTTGATGAACAACGCGGGGCTGACGCCGGCGCCGTCCGTCATGACGCCGTTATTGGTGAGCGTGCCGGTGGAAATGGCGACCACGCCGGACACCGTGCCGTTATTGGTCAGGCTGCCGGCCACGAAGGAGAGGGTGGCGCCGGGCGCGGCGGAAATCAGGCCATTATTCACCAGCGAGGTCACGTTGATATTGGCCCCGGCATTCACCTGGCTGGCCTCGATCGTGCCGTTATTGGTCAGGCTGGAGCCGGCATCGGTCGACCACTGCGTATACAGAGTGCCGCCGCCGCGCTGGTCGATCGTCGCGTTCGCCCCCACCGTGAGGTCGCCGAAATTCAGCGCCGTGGCGCCGATGCCACCGGCGGCGCCGAGGGTGATCGCCATCGAGTCGATCGCCTGGGTGCCGGTGAAGGTGAGCGAGGCGGCGGCGCCGGAGGCGTTGATGGCGGGGGCGGTGAGGCCGTTGGCGATGGTGAGGCTGGCGCCGCTGGCGGTGAGGTCGAGCGTGCCCTGGTAGGTGGCGCCGCTCAGGGTGCCGCCGTTCCAGGCGAAATGGCCGCCGGTGGCGGACAGCGTGCCGCCGGAGACGACGCCGCCGGCATCGAGCGCGAAAGTGCCGGAAGCGGCCGTGAGGGCGCCGGTGAGCGCCAGGGTGCCGGTGTCGGCGACGGTCGCGCCGGCATCGTTCAGCAGCAGGGATTGCAGGGCCTGGGCGCCGGTGAGCGCCACCGTGTAGGCGCCGGCCGCGTCGATGGTGCCGCTATCGCCGGCGCCGGGAACCGCGCCGCCCAGCCAGTCGGCCGCCGTGCCCCAGTTGCCGCTCGTGCCGTTCGCCCAGCGAATGCTCGTCATGGAATAGCCTCATGTAAAGTGTCGTCGATGCGCGGGGTCTAGGCCGCCAACCTGTCGCCAAGCTGACAGACCGGCCGCCATGCGCGCCGCGCACGCGGTTGTGATCGCGGTGGGCGGATGTGCTTGCATCCGGCGATTCCCCGGGCATACTCGCGACAACGGCCCGCCGGACGGGCCGAGGTAGATCACAGGGAGACTCGGACCATGCGGACATCACTCGCCGCCATCGCCGCGATTCTGCTCGCCGCGCCGGCACTGGCGAAGACCCAGGGCGTGACCAAGGACGAAATCACCGTCGGCATCCCGATCGACCTCTCCGGGCCGCTCGCCGAAGTCGGCCGCGCCGGGGCGAACGCCGCGCGGATGGCGGCCGATGAGATCAACGCCGCCGGGGGGCTCAACGGGCGCAAGCTCAAGCTGCTGTTCGAGGACCAGCAATACGACGCCAAGAAAGGCGTGCTGGTGACGCAGAAACTGCTGGAACAGGACAAGGTGTTCGCCATCCTGATGGCCACCGGAACCGCGCCCGCCGCCGCCGCCTACCCGATGGTGCTGAAGGCCGGGGTGCCGCATGTCTGCCCCTGGACCGCCGGCGCGCTGTTCGCCGACCCCTTCGAGCGCCTCTCCTTCGCCTGCTTCCCCACCAATGGCGGCATGGCCGCGGCGGGGACCGCGCATCTGGTGGCGACCATGGCCAAGAAGAAGTTCTGCGTCATCTACCAGGATGACGACATGGGCGCCGAGGTGAAGGACTCCATCAGCAAAGTCCTCGCCAAATCCAACCTCAAAATCATCGAGGAAGCCGGCTACAAACGCGGCGCCACCGATTTCTCCGGCCAGGTCGCCCGCGTGCAACGCGGGGACTGCGATACCCTCTTCCTCGCCGCCGTGCCGCCCGCCGCCGCCGCCATCATGCAGGAACTCCAGCGCCGGGCCTGGAAACCCACCGTCATCGGCGCCGGACCCTCCTTCGAAGACAACACCATCAAACTCGGTAAAGACGCCGTCGAAGGCATGTACGCCGTCGGCGTGATCGCCAACCCCGATATCCAGAACTCCCCCGCCCCCGTGCAGGACTGGATGAAGCGCTACCAGGCCAAATACAACAGCCCCGCCTCCCTCTACGGCGCCTACGCCTACTCCTTCGTCTACGTCATGGCGGAAGGGATCAAAAACGCCGGACCCACCCTCACCGCCGATAGCTTCGTCAGCGGCATGGAACAGCTCAAAAACTACACCACCCTCTTCGGCTCAGTCCTGAACTTCTCCCCCGCCAACCGCCAAGGCGCCAACGGAGCCAAATTCTTCCAAGTCCAAAACGGCCGCTGGATCGACCTCGGCAACCTGCCGCCGGGGCTCTGAGCATGCGGGCCTGGGGGCGTCGCGAAGAGAGCAAGGCGGGGGGCTCCGCCCCCTCGACCCCCGCCAGGGGCCGAGCCCCTGGACCTCATACATTAAGGAAGGCTCTATTAGCGAATCATATGCGTAGTTCATATTAGGTTCAATCGTTTGGACGTATCGAGGATTGTGACGATGGACAGCGCG
>CAIYPH010000288.1 GCA_903928045.1 uncultured Rhodospirillales bacterium | reverse complement strand
TGCACGTAATCCCGCAGACTCGACCCACCGGCAGCGATTGCCTCCGCGAGCGTCGCCTTGATTTCGCGCACCAGCTTGGTGATCCGCGCCGCCGCGATATCCGCCGCCTGGGAAGTGGGGTCGATCCCCGCGCGAAAGAGCGCCTCGCACACATATATATTGCCGAGCCCGGCCACCACCGTCTGGTCCAGCAGCGCGGCCTTGATCGGGGTGCGCTTGCCCGACAGCGCCGCGGCCAGCACGCCGGCGGAGAACGCCTTCTCCAGCGGCTCGGGCCCCAGCCCGGCGAGCAGGCGGTGGGCGTCCTCGACGGCGGTCGGCATCAGGTCAACCGCGCCAAAGCGGCGGGGATCGACGAAGCCGACGCGCCAGCCGTCATCGGTCTCCATCACCATGTGCTCGTGCTTGGTCTCCTCGTTGCTGCCGGCCGGGCCAATCAGCATACGGCCAGACATGCCGAGATGGATCAGCACGGTGTCGTCGCCATCGACGCGCATGAGGATGTATTTCGCCCGCCTGCGAAACCCGAGCACCCGCGCGCCGGTGAGCCGGCGGGCGAGGCCGGGCGGGAAGGGAAAGCGCAGGTCCGGCCGGTTGACGCGGGCATGGCGGATCACCCGGCCCTCGAGCTTGGCGGCCATTCCGCGCATCACGGTTTCGACTTCGGGGAGTTCCGGCATGATGCCGGGAAGGCTATACGTCTCCCATCATGAGCGACAGCCCCCCGCCTGCCCCGGACGACGTCACCGATTTCGGCTACCGCGAGGTGCCGAGGGCCGAGAAAAGCGCCATGGTGCGCGCGGTCTTCGACAGCGTGGCGCCGAAATACGACGTGATGAATGACCTGATGTCGCTCGGCATCCATCGGGTCTGGAAGCGCATTTTCATCAACGCGCTCGATCCGCGGCCCAATCGCAGCCTGCTCGATCTCGCCGGCGGCACGGGGGATATCACCTTCGGTTGGCTCGCGGCCGGTGGCGGCCCGGCCATTTTGTCGGACATCAACGCATCCATGCTCGAAGTCGGGCGGGATCGCGCGTTGGGCAAGGGGTTCGCCGCCGGGCTCAGCTTCCTCAATGCGGATGCCGAGCATCTGCCGCTGCCCGATCGCAGCCAGGATACCGTGACGATCGCCTTTGGCCTGCGCAACTGCACCGACAAGCTGGCCGTGCTGGCCGAGGCGCGGCGCGTGCTGCGGCCGGGCGGGCGGTTTTTCTGCCTGGAATTCAGCCGCGTGCAGGTGGCAGCACTTACGCCGGTTTATGACGCCTGGTCCTTCAAGGTGTTGCCGCGCATCGGCAAGATGGTGGCGGGCGACGCCGACAGTTACCTGTATCTCGCCGAGAGCATCCGCACCTTCCCCGACCAGGAGACGCTGGCGGAGATGATGCGCGACGCCGGGCTGGAGCAGGTGAAGGTGCGCAACCTTTCCGGGGGCATCGCGGCCATTCACAGCGGGTGGAGATTGTGACGGGAAGCAAGCGCTTCTTTTTGAAAAAAGAAGCAAAAACTTTTTATCCGTTTGCTTCGCGCCCTCCCCTGCACGCACGAAGCAAACGGATAGAAGTTTTTTGGTTCTTTTTTTCAAAAAAGAACCCCTTCTTTCCCTGGACTCTTAGCTGGGGTTCGCCATGAATCTCGCCGGCCAGCGCGTTCTTCTCATCGTCAGCGGCGGGATCGCCGCCTTCAAGGCACTTGAATTGATCCGCCTGCTGCGCAAGGCGGGCTGCGGTGTGACCTGCGTGCTGACCAAGGGCGGCGCCCAGTTCGTTACCCCGCTGTCGCTGCAGGCACTGAGCGAGCACAAGGTCTATACCGATCTCTTCTCGCTGACCGATGAGAGCGAGATGGGCCATATCCAGCTCTCCCGCAGCGCCGATCTCGTGGTGGTGGCGCCGGCCAGCGCCGATATCCTGGCGAAAATGGCGGCGGGGCTGGCCGATGATCTCGCCTCCACCGTGCTGCTCGCCACCGACAAGCCCGTGCTGGTGGCGCCGGCGATGAATGTGCGGATGTGGGGGCACGCGGCGACCCAGGCCAATATGGCGACGCTTTCCTCCCGCGGCATCCATGTGGTGGGGCCGGATGAGGGGGCGATGGCCTGCAATGAGTTCGGGCCCGGCCGTCTTTCGGAGCCGCCCGCCATTCTCGCCGCCATCGAAGCGCTGCTCTGCGCGCCGAAACCGCTGGCCGGCAAGCATGCGCTGGTGACCTCGGGGCCAACCCATGAGCCGATCGACCCGGTGCGCTACATCGCCAACCGCTCCTCCGGCAAGCAGGGCCACGCCATCGCCGCCGCTTTGGCCGCACTTGGCGCCCGCGTCACCCTGGTGAGCGGGCCTGTCGGCGTGCCGGACCCTGCGGGCGTGAAAATCGTGCGGATCGAGACGGCGGCCGAGATGCTGGCGGCCTGTCAGGCGGCGCTGCCGGCCGATATCGCCGTGTTCGCCGCCGCGGTGGCGGATTGGCGGGTGGCGAGTGCGGCGCATCAGAAGATGAAGAAAACGCCGGGCGGTGCCCCCCCTGCCCTCGAACTCACCCCCAACCCCGACATCCTCGCGACCATCGCTGCCGCGGGACCCACCCGACCTGGCCTGGTGGTCGGCTTCGCGGCCGAGACGCACGACCTGATCGCCCACGCCCAGGACAAGCGCCGCCGCAAGAACGCCGACTGGATCGTCGCCAATGACGTCTCGCCCGCCACCGGCATCATGGGCGGCAGCGAAAACGAGATCCTGCTGATCACCGCCGCGGGCGAGGAGCCTTGGCCCCGGCTCGCCAAGGACGAAGTGGCCACCCGCCTCGCCGCCCGCATCGCGGAGGCCCTGGCATGACCATCCCCGTCGCCGTCAAACGCCTGCCGCACAGCGCGGGCCTGCCGCTGCCTGCCTATGCCACCGCCGGCGCCGCCGGACTCGACCTGCTGGCAGCCATCGGCGAGGACATGGTGATCGCCCCCGGCGCCCGCGTCCTGGTGCCGACCGGGCTCGCCATCGCGCTGCCGCCCGGCTACGAGCTACAGGTGCGCCCGCGCTCCGGCCTCGCGCTCAAGAACGGCATCGTGCTGCCCAACAGCCCCGGCACCGTCGATGAGGACTACCGCGGCGAACTCCTGGTGATCGTGATGAACGCCGGCCATGAGCCCTTCACCGTCACCCGCGGCATGCGCATCGCCCAAGGCATCCTCGCCCCCGTGGTGCGAATCGCATGGGAGGAAGTGGCGGAGCTGCCCGAGACCGCCCGCGGTGCCGGCGGATTCGGCAGCACAGGTGTCACACAACAGACACCCTAGGGTTGGTGACAGGGCATCGGGCATCGGCTAAGGCCTGCCGCACAGCGCTCCTCGTTGCCACGGATCAACATGAACAGCCGAGACCTCCCTGCCGGCCTGTCCGGGCGGCGCATCCCGAACGTATGGGATATCGCGGCGATCCTCGCGGTGACGCTGCTGCTCGTCGCCATCGCGCGCGCCGGTCGAGGCACGCTGGTACCGCTTGACGCGCTGGAAGCCTCCGCCATCACGCTTGACCCGTGGAGCCTGCCGGAATTCGCGCTGCGCACCACGCTGCGCATGTTCGCCGCGCTCGCAGCCTCGCTGCTATTCACCTTCACCTACGCGCCCCTGGCGGCGAAGAGCCGGCGCGCCGGGCTGATCATGATCCCGATCCTGGACGTGCTGCAGTCCGTCCCCATTCTCGGCTTCCTCACTTTCACCACCGCGTTTTTCATGGGGCTGTTCCCGGGCCGGGTGATGGGGCTCGAACTGGCAGCGATTTTCGCGATTTTCACGAGCCAGGCCTGGAATATGGCCTTCAGCTTCTACCAGTCCCTTACCACGGTGCCCGCCGACCTCGACGAAGCCACCCGCGGCTACCGGTTGACCTCGTGGCAGCGGTTCTGGCGCCTCGAAGTGCCATTCGCCATGCCCGGGCTGGTGTGGAACACCATGCTGTCGATGTCGGCGGGCTGGTTCTTCGTCGTCGCCTCCGAGGCGATCACGCTGGGCGAGCAAAGCTGGAAACTGCCGGGCATCGGCGCCTATGTGGCGCTCGCGCTGGAGAAGCGCGATATCTCGGCGGTGTTCTGGGCGATCGGCGCGATGCTCGCGGTCATCCTCGCCTATGACCAGTTGCTGTTCCGCCCCCTGGTCGCCTGGTCCTCCAAGTTCCGCTTCGAAACCACTGCAAGCGTCGAAGCCGAGGACCCCTGGATGTTGGCGCTGCTGCGGCGCACCCATTTGCTCCGCGTCGGCGGGGATTTGGTGGGCCATGGCTTTGGCTGGCTCACCGGGCTGCGCATCGGGCGTCCGTTCCAGGGCGAATCCGCCGGCGAGCGGTCCAGCCGGGCCGGTGACGCCGTGTTCATGGCCTGCGTGCTGGCCGTGCTGGCATGGGCGGTGTGGCAGATCTGGGGCTACGTCACCTCTGCCTTGGGCTGGGGTGACCTGCTGGAAGCCGTCATGCTCGGCGCTATCACCCTGCTGCGCGTGGCGGTGCTGATGGCGTTGGCCGCGATCATCTGGGTGCCCATCGGCGTCTGGCTCGGCCTGCGCCCGGCCTGGGCGCGGCGCGTGCAGCCAGTGGCGCAGTTCCTTGCCGCCTTCCCCGCCAACCTGCTGTTCCCGCCCTTCGTGGTGGTGATCGTCGCCTTCCACCTCAACGAGGACGTGTGGCTGACGCCGCTGATGGTGCTGGGCACCCAGTGGTACATCCTGTTCAACGTCATCGCCGGCGCCTCCGCCTTCCCCGGAGACCTGCAGGAGGCGGCGAAGAACTTCCGCGTCAATGGCTGGCTGTGGTGGCGCAAGGTCATCCTTCCCGGCGTGGTACCCTATTTCGTCACCGGCGCCATCACCGCCTCGGGTGGCTCGTGGAACGCCTCGATCGTCTCGGAAGTCGCCTCCTGGGGCGATACCAAACTCGCCGCGCACGGCCTGGGCGCCTATATCGCCCAGGCGACCGATGCCGGCAATTTCCAGCGCGTGGTGCTCGGCGTGGTCGTCATGTCGCTCTACGTACTGCTCATGAACCGGCTGATCTGGCGGCCGCTCTACGCCTACGCCAGCCGCCGCGCGACCCTCGGATAGGAGACACCACGATGCAGGAACTGATGTCCGTCCGCGGCTGCCGGCAGGCCTATCACAAGGACAGCAACCCCGACCTCGTGGTGCTCGACGACGTCAACCTCACCTTGCAGGACGGCGAAATCGTCGGCCTGCTCGGCCGCTCCGGCTCCGGCAAATCCACCCTGCTGCGCATCGTCGCGGGGCTGCTGACGCCCACCGCCGGCGAGGTGACCTGGCGCGGCAAAACCCTTCATGGCCCTGCCGAGGGCGTGGCCATGGTGTTCCAAAGCTTCGCGCTGTTCCCCTGGCTCACCGTACAGGAAAATGTCGAACTCGGCCTCGAGGCCCAGGGTGTCGGCCGCGTCGAGCGCGACAAGCGCGCCGAGGCGGCGATCGACCTCATTGGCCTTGGCGGCTTCGAAAGCGCCTACCCAAAAGAACTCTCAGGCGGCATGCGCCAGCGCGTCGGCCTTGCCCGCGCCCTCGTGGTGCAGCCGGAACTCCTGCTGATGGATGAACCCTTCTCCGCGCTTGACGTGCTGACCGCGGAAACCCTGCGCACCGACCTCAT
>CAIYPH010000287.1 GCA_903928045.1 uncultured Rhodospirillales bacterium | reverse complement strand
GGTGGAGCGGATGATCGCCGGCGTGGTGGGGCGGTTCGGCGGGATCGACATCGTGGTGAGCAATGCCGGGCTGCGGCGGCAGACGCCGTTTCTCCAACTGGGGTATGCGGAGTGGCGGGAGATCATGTCGGTGGCGCTGGAGGGCGCCTTCATCCTGACGCGGGCGGCGGTGCCGCATATGCTGGGCCGCGGCGGTGGGGCGATCGTGGCGCTGTCGGGCGCTTCCACCCATATCGGCACGCCCAACCGCGCCCATGTCAGCGCGTCCAAGGCGGGGCTTGAGGGGTTGATGCGGGCGCTGGCGGTGGAACTGGCGGCGCATGGGATCACCGCCAATGCGGTGGCGCCGGGGATTGTCGATACCGTGCGCGGGGCGGCGGCCGGGGCGACGCCGCCGCGGCTCGCCTCGTCGGACGTGCCGCTGGGGCGCAAGGCGAGCGTGGACGACATCGCGGCCATGGTGCGCCATCTCGTGGGGCCGGAGGGGGCGTACATCACCGGGCAGACGATCCATGTGAATGGCGGCATTCATCTGACCTGAGCCGGAGATGTCGACCCAGACCCTGCTGCTCTACATCGCCGCCGCCATTGGCCTGGCGATCACGCCCGGGCCGAATTCGCTGCTGGCGATCACCCATGGCGCGCTGCATGGCCATCGGCGCACGCTGTTCACCGCTGGCGGGAGTGCCGTTGGGTTCATCGGGCTGATCTCGCTTTCGCTGCTTGGGGTGGGCGCGCTGCTGGCCGCGTCGGCGCAGGCGCTGACGGTGCTGAAGTTTGCCGGCGGCGCGTATCTTGTTGTGCTGGGGGTGCAGCTTTGGCGGGCGCCGCCGATCCGGCTCGCGGCGGTGGCGGCGACGGGGCCGGCCTCGGCGGCCTCGCTGTTCCATGCCGGGCTGCTGACCGCGATCTCCAACCCCAAGGCGCTGCTGTTCTACGGCGCCTTCCTGCCGCAATTCCTCGACCCCGCGCGGGACCTCGCCCCCCAGGCGGTGACGATGACGGCGATTTTCGTCGTGGTGGAATACCTCACGGAATACCTGCTCGCCTTGCTCGCGCACCGCATCCGCCCGCTGCTGGAGCGGGCGGGCCGGCGGTTCAACCGGGTGTGCGGCGGGATGTTCATCGCCATGGGCGTGGCGCTGCCGCTGGGGCGGTAGGCGGCGCCGGCGCGGGCGGCATTGCTCCATTGCGCAATGCATTTCACCCGGTTAGCGTTCCACATCCGGTGTCCAAGCCGGCTAACGAGCGATCCCGCAAAAAGGGACGCCGCGGGAAGGGAACGAAGCCATGAGCACGACAACGGCGGGCAACGCCGAAGTGGGGCCTTTCGAACGCCCCTACATGCAATCGGAGGCGTATCGGAACGCCCGAGATCCCAGTAAGATCACCAAGACGCATTATCACATCGCCGTCGCCAATGGGCTCGGCTGGGCGTTTGACGGCATGGATGGCATCCTGTTCGGCCTCGCCGCGCCGCTGATGATCAAGGAATTTGCCGTCGATATCCCGACCTGGCGGTCGATCGGGCAGATCGCGCTGATCCTCGGCATCCCCGGCATTTATTTCTGGCCCTGGCTGGCCGACAAGTTCGGCCGCCGCACGCTGCTGGCGATCAACATCGCGATGTTCTCGCTGATGATGCCGCTGGTGGCGCTCGCGCCGACGCTGATGCTGTTCATTATCGCCCGCGTGCTGACCAATTTCGCCCTCAACGGCGAATGGGCGCTGGGCTCGCTGCTGGTGGCGGAGACCTGGCCGGCGCATCTGCG
>CAIYPH010000286.1 GCA_903928045.1 uncultured Rhodospirillales bacterium | reverse complement strand
GGACTACAACCACCACATGACCGAGAGCCGCTACCTCCAGGTCTGCACCAACTCCACTGACGCCCTGCTGAAACTGGTGGGTTGCGACCTCACCTATGTCGCCACCGGCTTCAGCTACTTCACTGCGGAAACCCACATCGTCCATCGCGCGGAGATCAAGGGCGGCGCCCCCTACTATACCACCACCCAAATCCTCGGCGCCGACGACAAGCGCGTCCACCTCTTCCACGAAATCCGCCACGGCCAGACCGACACCCTGCTGGCCAGCGGCGAGCACATGCTGCTCCACGTCGACATGTCCGCCGGCAAAGCCGTCGGCGCCCCACCGGAGATGGCCGCCCGCTTCGCCGCCATCCGCGACGCCCACACGAAACTGCCGCGGCCGGACGCAGCCGGGCGCGCGATCTCCTCCAAGAAGCCGCGCGGCGTGGCCGGCCCGGCGGTGGAGCGGATGATTGATGCCGAAGTCGCCGCCTTCATCGCCCGCACCGAGAGTTTCTACCCTTCGGAAACCAACAGCGCCGGCCCCGCCGAGAACCGCGCCATCTACAACCGCATGTGCGACGCCTTCCGCGCCCCCCGCCCGGCGGGCATCACCACGCGGGACTTCTCGATCGGCCACGTCCCCGTCCGCCACTACGCGATGCAGGGCGTCACCTCCGACGTCACCCTCCTCTACCTCCACGGCGGCGGCTACGTCGTCGGCGGCCTCGAATCCCATGACGACGTCTGCGCCGAACTCGCCCGCGATGCCGGCATCGAGGTCGTCTCGGTCGACTACCGCCTCTCCCCCGAGCACATCTACCCCGCCGCGCTGGACGACACCGAGGCCGCCTACCGCCACCTCCTCACCCAGGGCCGCCGCGTCATCGTCGGTGGCGACAGCGCCGGCGGCAACCTCACCGCCGCCCTCTGCCTCCGCCTCAAGCGCCTCAACGCCCCCCAGCCCATCGGCCAGGTCATGATCTACGGCGGCTTCGGCGGCGATCCCTTCCGCGCCGGCGAACGCAACCTCGATGCCCCCCTCCTCCCCATCCGCCACTCCGGCGGCTACCGCGCCCTCTACGCCGGCGGCGAATCCCGCATCCCCAAGCAGGACCCCGAATTCGCCCCCCTCAGCGCGCCCGACCTCCGCGGCCTCGCCCCCGCCGCCGTCATCGCCGCAGGGATCGACCCCCTCCGCCAGGACAGCGAGGACTACGCCGCCCTCCTCGCCGCCTCGGGAGTGCCCACCCTCTTCCGCGTCGAACCCGGCCTGGTCCACGGCTACCTCCGCGCCCGCCATTCCAGCCGCGCCGCCGCCCGCAGCTTCCGCGCCATCGCCGCGGCCCTCCGCCTCATGGCCTCCGGCGAATTCGCTGCCCTCTATGACAGCCCGGAGCCCCTGTGATGTCCGACTCCCCCCGCCGTGGCCGCGGGCGAGACGCCAAGCGCGCCGCCCGCATGGCCCACGCCATTGACACCGTCCCCTTCATCACCCGCAAGCTCACCCCCTACGAGGCCACCAGCGAAGAAGGCCTCGCCCTCATCGAGCACAACGCCGAAACCGTGCTCGAGGAAATCGGCATCGACTTCAAGGGCGACCCCGAAGCCCTCGCCCTCTGGCGCAACGCCGGGGCCGACGTCCAGGGCGAGCGCGTCCACTTCCCCCGCGGCCTCTGCCGCTCCCTCGTGCAAACCCACGCCCCCAAAACCTACATCCAGCACGGCCGCAACCCCGCCCGCTCCGTCGTGATGGGCGGCCCCAACACCGTCTTCGCCCCCAATTACGGCTCCCCCTTCGTCCGCGATCTCGACGGCGGCCGCCGCTACGGCACCATCGAGGATTTCCGCAACTTCGTGAAACTCACCTACGCCTCGCCCTGGCTCCACCACTCCGGCGGCACCATCTGCGAACCCGTCGACCTCCCCGTCAACAAACGCCATTTCGACATGCTCTACGCCCATATGCGCTGGAGCGATAAACCCTACATGGGCTCCGTCACCGCCCCCGAACGCGCCGAAGACAGCGTCAACATGTCCCGCATCCTCTTCGGGGATGACTGGATCGACCCCACCACCGGCCGACCCAAAACCGTGATGACCAGCCTCATCAACGCCAACTCCCCGCTCACCTGGGATGCCACCATGCTGGGCGCGCTGAAGGTCTACGCCCGCGCCAACCAGGCCAACCTCACCACCCCCTTCATCCTCGCCGGCGCCATGTCGCCCGTGACGGTCGTCGGCACCTGCACCGTCACCCTCGCCGAAGCCCTCTCCGGCATGGCCTTCGCCCAGCTCGTCAACCCCGGCGCCCCCGTCATCCTCGGCAGCTTCGCCTCCTCCATCTCCATGCAATCCGGCGCCCCCACCTTCGGCACCCCCGAACCCTCCCTCGTCCTCTACGTCATGGCCACCCTCGCCCGGCGCCTCGGCGTCCCCTTCCGCTCCGGCGGCGCCCTCTGCGCCTCCAAAGTGCCGGACGCCCAGGCCGCCTACGAATCCGCCAACACCATGAACGCCACCATGATGGGCGGCGTGAACTTCGTCCTCCACGCCGCCGGCTGGCTCGAAGGCGGCCTCGCCCTCTCCTACGAAAAATTCGTCATGGACTGCGACCAGGCCGGCATGTGGCACGCCTTCGCCAACGGCGTGGACCTCTCCGACAACGGCCAGGCGATGGACGCCATCCGCGAAGTCGGCCCCGGCAGCCACTTCCTCGGCTGCGCCCACACCCAAGCCAACTTCGAAACCGCCTTCTACCGCTCCAACATCGCCGACAATAACAGCGTCGAACAATGGGAAGCCGAAGGCGCCCAAGACACCGTCGCCCGCGCCAACACCATCTGGAAACGCACGCTGGCCGAATACACCGCCCCCCCCATCGACCCCGCCATCGACGAAGCCCTCATCGACTACATGGCCCGCGGCAAAGCCGCGATGCCGGATTCCGATATCTAGGGAAGGGAAGGGCTTCTTTTTTGAAAAAAAGAAGCAAAAAACTTTTATCCGAGTGGCTTCGCGGCTGGGCAGCGCCGTAGGGTGGGATCGCCATGCGGTCCCACCACCAAGCCGCCGATTCACCCATCAAAGAACACCAGACACACCAAATCCCCCGCGCCCGAGCCTCCGCCCAAGCCGGTTCCTCAAACGATCAATTGTCCGCCCGTACATCGGCCACCCATCACGGCATCCACCGGCGAAGC
>CAIYPH010000285.1 GCA_903928045.1 uncultured Rhodospirillales bacterium | reverse complement strand
CTGAAAGGTCAACGCCGCCGTGCCTCCGAGAATCAATGCCATCCTCATATGAAGACAATCGCGCCAGCCGCGAGCAGTCATGGTATCCAAGGGGCCACAGCCCCTAGCCGCGTCCAGGGCAGAGCCCTGGCCTTCCTTATCTATGGAAGAGCCCCCGCCACCGCATCCGGCGCATAAATCGGCGCCATGTGCCCGCCAGCGATCACCACGCGGCGCGCCCCTGGCAGCAGCGCGGCGAGGCGGGAGGTCATGCGGTGGGTGACTGCGGGGGAGTGGGCGCCTTGCAGGATCAGCACCTCCGGCGCGCCGAGATAGGGCGCGGGGGGATGCAATGAGCAGGCGCGCATGTCGGCGCCGAGGCGGGGGGCGGCGGCGGTGAGGCGGGCGCGGGCTGTTGCCGGGAGGTCGGCCCAGCGTTGTTCGTTCCAGGCCTCGATGAAGGTGGCGATGGCGCGTTCGGGGTCATTGGCCGCCATGCCGGCGTAGAAGCCGTCGTTGATCGAGAGGTCCCAGGCGCGGGCGGCGGCGTCCGCGGGGTCGTCTGCGCGGAGGACGGCGGTGACGATGGGGTCGAACACCACCAGGCGGTCGACGTTGGTGGTGCGGCGGAGGGCGGCGAGGCCGCCCCTGGAGTGGCCGAAGAGGGTGCGGCGGCGGGCCGGGAGGGTGGTGAGGATGGCGTCGATGGCGGCGGCGTGGTTGGCGATGGGGCCGCCTTGGAGGTTCAGCGCGGTGGCGCCGTAGCCGTTGAGCGCGACGGCGACGAGGCGGCGGCCGGGGGCGGCGAGGCGCTTGGCGAGGCCGGACAACGTGTTGGGGCCGGCGGCGGCGGCGTGGGCGAGCACGAAGAGGTCCTCCCCCTCTCCCCATTCCAGCGTCTCAACAGGGCCGGCTGGGGTGTGGTAGAGGGGCATCGCGGCACTCACGAATGGGGATGGGCATGACGGTTCTGATCATCGGCGGCGGGATTGCCGGGCTGACCACGGCGCTCAGTCTGCACCAGATCGGGGTTTCGTGTCGCGTCTATGAGAGTGTGGAGACGATCGAGCCGCTGGGGGTGGGAATCAACACGCTGCCGCATGCGGTGCGGGAGCTGACGGAGCTGGGGCTGGGGGACGCGCTGGCGGCGAGCGGGATCGCGACGGCGGAGCTGGCGTATTACTCGCGGCGGGGCCAGCGGATCTGGAGCGAGCCGCGCGGGGCGGCGGCGGGGTATCGCTGGCCGCAATATTCGATCCATCGCGGGGCGTTGCAGATGATCCTGCTCGACGCGGTGCGCGCGCGGCTGGGGGCGGATGCGGTGGTGACGGGGCATCATCTGGCGGGGTGGACGCAGGACGCGGAGGGCGTGGTGGCGCGGTTCGTCGACCGGCGGAGCGGCGCGGCGCGGGGGGAGGCACGGGGGGGGCTGCTGATCGCGGCGGATGGGATCCATTCGGCGGTCCGCGCCTCGCTCTACCCGGACGAGGGCAAGCCGGTGTGGAACGGGGCGATCCTGTGGCGGGGGGTGACGGAGGGGGTGCCGTTCCTGGGCGGGCGAACGATGATCATGGCCGGGCATGAGTTCCAGAAATTCGTCTGCTATCCGATTTCGCGGACGGCGGCGGACGAGGGCAAGGCGGTGATCAACTGGATCGCCGAGCGGAAATTCGCGCCGGGCGAGGCCTGGCAGCGGGAGGACTGGAACCGGGCGGGGAAGCTCGAGGAGTTCCTGCCGTGGTTCGAGGAGTGGCGGTTCGACTGGCTGGATGTGCCGGGGATCATCCGCGGGGCGGCGGCGTGCTGGGAGTATCCGATGGTGGACCGGGACCCGGTGGCGCAATGGAGCTTCGGGCGGGTGACGCTGCTGGGGGATGCGGCGCATGCGATGTATCCGATCGGCTCCAACGGCGCGTCCCAGGGGATTCTGGATGCGCGGGTGCTGGCGCGGGAGATCAAGGCACAGGGCTGCGTGCCGGGGGCGCTGGCGGCGTATGAGGCGGAGCGGCGGCCGGCGACGGCGCGGATCGTGCTGGCCAATCGGGGGAATGGGCCGGAGCAGGTGATGCAGCTGGTGGAGGAGCGGGCGCCAGGGGGGTTCGGGCGGATCGAGGAGGTGCTGTCGACGGAGGAGCTGGAGGGGACGGCGGCGGCGTACAAGCGGATCGCCGGGTTCGATCGCGAGGCGTTGAATGGGCGGGCTTCGATTGTAGGGTGATGGAAGGGTGTTCTTTTTGTGAACAAAAAGAACCAAAAAACTTTCTGATCCATCCGTGCCGTTGGCGTACTCCCCGCGGACAGGTGGGAGCGGTACACAGCAAGTGGATAAAAGTTTTTTGCTCCTTTTTTTCAAAAATGGAGCGCTTGCTTCCTTCTTCAGCGAATTCCCCGCGCGCCCGGCGTTACCAGTCGACCAGCGCGGCCGTGCCCTGCTATACTTGCCGATCCTGACCCGAACGTTGGCCCGATTTCGAGCGCAGCGATAGCAACCCGAGGCTCCCATTGCGCCGATGACGACGCCGTTCTCGCTCGAAGATCTTGGCCGCATGTTTGACCGGCAGACCCTCACCAAGGGGCGCTCCCTGGTGCTGCTCGGGCGGGTCGAGGCGTCAATGCAGGGTGGCACGATCGCCATCGACGTGGAGCATCTCGGCCAGCGGCATGCCGCGCGGTTGCGGCCATCGGCGGCTGGGGCGCGCACAGTGTTCGCCGCGGCATGCACGTGCCGGCAAGCCTCCTGCGCGCATGTGGCGGCCGGGGCGCTGGTGGCGCTCGACAGGTTCCCCGCGCTGCGTCGCGCCGGGCCGCCGCCCGGCCCCGCAGCGG
>CAIYPH010000284.1 GCA_903928045.1 uncultured Rhodospirillales bacterium | reverse complement strand
GCGCGGCCGATGCCGGAGGAGGCGCCGGTGATCAGGGCTGATCTGTATGGGGTCATGTTCCGAGCCTAGCGCAAGGCTGCTAGGAATGGGGAGTGATGATGGGAATTTCATGATGGCGGTGGCGCAATCGATGACCGGCTTCGCGCGGAGCGAAGGCGCGGTGGGCGGGTTCTCCTGGGTGTGGGAGCTGCGCAGCGTCAACGGACGGGGGCTGGAGCTGCGGTTTCGCCTGCCGACGGGGTTCGACGGGCTGGAGCCGGCGTTCAAGGACTTGGCGGGGAAAGCGCTGCGGCGCGGGAATGTGACGGCCAATCTCAATGTGAAGCGTGAGGACCAGGCGCGGCTGGCGCCGGATCCGGCGGCGCTGGAGCAGGTGCTGGCGCTGGCGCTCGATCTGGCGGCGCGGATCCCAGGGGCGTCGGCGCCGCGGGCGGAGGCGCTGCTGGCGCTGCCGGGCGTGTTGCGGCCGACGGTGGCGGAGGCGGATGAGGCGGCGGTGAAGGCGCAGGTGGCCGCCGTGCAGGCGGGGTTCGCGGCGGCGCTGGAGGGGTTGCTGGCGGCGCGCAAGGGGGAGGGGGCAAGGCTCGGGGAGATTCTGGGCGGGCAGATTGGCGCGATTGAGGGGTTGTGCGCGCAGGCGGCTGTGGAGGCGGCGGAGCAGCCGGCGATGCAGCGGGCGCGGATGCTGGAGACGCTGCGGGGGCTGATGGCGGAGATCCCGGCGCTGCCGGAGGAGCGGATCGCCCAGGAAGTGGCGGTGCTGGCGGGCAAATCCGACGTGCGGGAGGAGCTGGACCGGCTGGGCGCGCATATCGCGGCGGCGCGGGCGTTGCTGGACGAGGGGGAGAATATCGGGCGGCGGCTGGATTTTCTGGTGCAGGAGTTCAATCGCGAGGCCAATACGCTGTGCAGCAAGTCCGCCACGGTGGCGCTGACGGCGACCGGGTTGAAGCTCAAGGCCACCATCGAGCAGCTGCGCGAGCAGGTGCAGAACGTCGAATGAGCGCGCCGGTGATTACGCGCCGCGGGCTGTGCCTGGTGTTGTCGGCGCCTTCGGGGGCAGGGAAGACCTCGATCACAAGGCGGTTGCTTGAACTGGAGCCGGAGGTTTCGCTGTCGATCAGCGTGACGACGCGGGCGCCGCGGCCGGGGGAAGCGGATGGGGTGCATTACCATTTCCGCGATCAGCCGAGCTTCGACGCCATGGTGCATGAAGGGGAGCTGCTGGAATGGGCGGGGGTGTTCGGCAAGTCCTACGGCACGCCGCGCGGCCCGGTTGAGGCAATGCTGGCGGCGGGGCGGGACGTGGTGTTCGACATCGACTGGCAGGGACACCGGCAAATGCGCGCAGCCCTGCCGGAAGACGTGGTGGGGCTGTTCATCCTGCCGCCCTCCCGCGCCGAGTTGGAGCGGCGGTTGCGTGGGCGGGGGCAGGATAGCGAGGCGGTGATCGCGCGGCGCATGGAGGAGGCGCAGGCCGAGATGTCGCACGCGCCGGAGTTCCATCATGTGCTGGTCAATGCCGATTTCGACCTGGCGGTGGCGGAGACACGGGCGGTGCTGCATGCGGCGCGGCTGGCCCGGGCGCGGCTGACCGGGCTCGAGGCGTTCCTGCAAACGATGGCCTGATGGGCGTTCTGATCGGGATTGTCGGGCCGGTCTTCGCGCTGATCGGCATGGGCGCGCTGGCGATGCGGCTGCGGCTGCTGGAGGTGGTGGCGCTGAAGGGGATGACGGATTTCGTCTTCTACGCCGCCATGCCGAGCCTGCTGTTCCTCTCGATCGGGGGGGCGCCGCCGTTGCGGCTGGCGGACGTGGCGGCGAGTTTTCTGCTCGGCGCGTTGCTGCTGTTCGCTGTGGCGGTGCTGCTGGGGAAATACGTGCTGCGGGTGGGGCTGGCGGGTTCCGGCGTGTTCGCGCTGAATTGTGTGTTCGGCAATACGGTGATGCTTGGCATCCCCATCGTCGATGCTGCTTATGGACGGGAGGGGGTGGCGAATTTGCTGGCGGTGGTGGCGTTCCACTCTGCCTTCCTGCTGCCGCTGGCGACCATCCTGATCGAGGCGGATACCGGGAGTGGGCGGGGGGTGTTCGGTATCCTGCGGGCTTCGCTGCCGGGGATTGTGCGCAATCCGGTGATCGTGACGATGGTGCTGGCGCTGTCCTGGCGCTTGACCGGGCTCGGCATTCCCGCCGGCGTGCAGCGTTTTCTCGGGCTGCTCGGCGCGGCTGGGCCGCCGCTGGCGCTGTTTTGTCTCGGTGCCTCCCTGCCGCGGCCGAGCGGCTGGCACGATCTGCGCGAGGTGCTGCTTGGCGGGCTGCTGAAGCTGTTCCTGATGCCGGCGCTGGTGGCTTTGATTGCCTATGAGGCGGGGGTGCAGGGGGTGGCGTTCAAGGTGGTGGTGCTCGCCTCGGCGATGCCGACCGGGGCCAACGCGTTCCTGCTGGCGCGGCGCTTCGCGACGATGGCGGAGGCTTCGGCCAGTACGGTGGTGGCGTCGACCGCGGTGTCGATTTTGACGCTGGCGGGGTTGTTGGCCTGGCTGGGGTGAAGGAAGCGGTTCTTTTTTGAAAAAAAGAACGAAAAAACTTTTTTCCATTCGGTTTGTTGCTTGCCGGGGAGGCTTCGATGCAAACGGATTAGAAAGTTTTTGCTTCTTTTTTCAAAAAGAAGCACTTGCCTCCATTTACCCCGCCATCAATCCGGCGAGCACCGGCTCGATCGCCACGGCCATCCGCTCCTGCGCCGGGGCCGTCGGGTGGAGCGGCGGTTCGGGCGGGGTGAGGAGGGGGTCGTAGAACTGGGTTGGGTCGACGGCCGTGCCCCGCATGAAGACGTGGCCGACGTCGCGGTAGGTGATCATCGGCATGGCGGCATAGGCTTTGGCGAGGCCGGCGTTGATGGTGGCCGTCGCCTCGCTCGCCCAGGGGCTTCGGATGCTCGGCAGCACGCCGAGCAGCAGGATGCGCGTGCCGGGCAGGCGGCGGCGGGTTTCGTCGACCACGGCGGCGACGCCCTCGATGGTGTCGCCTGGCGGCCAATGTAGGCGGCCGAGGTTGTTGGCGCCGATCAGGATGACGGCGGCTTTTGGCGCGATTCCGGCGACCTCGCCGTTCATCAGCCGCCACAGCAGATGCGAGGTGGCATCGCCGGAGAAGCCGAGATTGAGAGCGTTGCGCGCGCCGTAGAGGCGCCGCCAGGCGGGCTGGAAATCCTGCCAGGCCGCAGGGCCGGATTTCTCCCAGTTCTGCGTGATGCTGTCGCCGAGGAAAACGAGGTCGATCTTGCGGGCGCGGATGTCCGCCAATTTGCGTTGGTGCCGCTCGCGCCACCAGGCGGTGTCGAGCCGGGCGATCGGCGTGGCCGCCAGCGGCTTGCGGCCGGCGGCCAGCAGGAATGGCGCGGCGAGGACGGCGCGGCGGGCGAGCGGCATCAGAAGAAGCGGAGCCACACCAGCGACACGGCGCCGAGGGCGATGCAGTAGTAGCCGAAGGGGTTGAGCGCCCAGTTATCGTGACTCTTGAAGTATCGCATCAAGAACCACGTGGAGAGCCAGGCGGTGATGCCGGCGACCACGGCGGCGATGCTGGCGGTGGTGAACACGCCGGGCGCGACGCCGGCATGCAGCATGCGCGGCAACTGGTGCACGGTGGCGCCGAAGATGATGGGGGTGGCGATCAGGAAGGAGAAATGCGCGGAGCCGGCATGGTTGATGCCGCGCATGATGCCGGCGACGATGGTGGTGCCGGAGCGGGAAATGCCGGGGATCAGCGCGAGGCACTGGGCGCAACCGATGAGGAACGCGTCCATCGGCTTGATGTCGCCGAGCGGGCGCTCGCCGCGGCCGCGCACGCGCTCGCCGAATAGCAGCAGCAGGCCGTTCAGCACCAGGAAGCCGGCGGCGATCAGCGGGGCGGCGAACAGCCCGCGGATCAGCTTCTCGAGCAGGAAACCCACCACCACCGCGGGAATGGTCGCGATGACGATCAGCAGGAACACCCGGCGACTCTCCTTCACCTGGTGCGGGTCGGCCAGGCCGAGCACGCCGGTGCCGATCAGCCACCAGTCCTTCCAGAAGAATTGCAGCAGCGCCACCGCGGTGCCGAGGTGCAGCATCACCACGAATGGCAGGAATTCCGCCGATGCCTGGTCGATGCTCGACTTGAACAGGGATGGGATGATGACGGCGTGGCCGAGGCTGCTGACCGGGAACAACTCGGTCGCCCCCTGGAGCACGGCGATCGCCAGTGCCTGGATCATGTTCATCGCCGGGGCCCTCCTTGCATCGATGGTGCTGTGGTGGCGGAACGGCGGCGATTTGGCAATGGTGCCGCGCGCCCGGTGGGAGCCGCCGTGGTTGTCGCCCGCCGGGGCATGTGAGACGCTTGCGCCGGGAATAACGTCCAGGAGACACGACATGTCATCGCTTTTCGATCTCACCGGCAAGGTGGCCGTCATCACCGGCGCCTCCAAGGGCATCGGCCGCGCCATCGCCGAGCGCATGGCCGAGCACGGCGCGAAGGTCGTCGTCTCCAGCCGCAAGCAGGACGCCTGCGATGTGGTGACCAACGGGATCATCGCCAATGGCGGTATCGCGGCGACCAAGACCTGCAACATCGGCCGCAAGGAGGAGCTGCAGGCCCTCGTTGATTTCGCCGTGGCCACCTATGGCGGCATCGACATCCTCGTATGTAACGCCGCGGTGAACCCGCATTACGGGCCGGGCAGCTCCGTGCCGGACGAGGCGTATGATCGGGTGATGAACTACAACGTGCGCAGCAATTTCTGGCTGTGCAACATGGCTTTCCCCGGGATGGCCGCGCGCGGAGGCGGCAGCTGCATCATCGTCTCCTCGATCGGCGGCCTGCGAGGGTCGGTAAATCTCGGCATCTACGCGCTGTCCAAGGCCGCTGATATGCAGCTCGCCCGCAACATGGCGGTTGAGTGGGGCCCGAAGAACATCCGCACCAACTGCATCGCGCCAGGCCTGATCAAGACCGATTTCGCCCGCGCGCTGTGGGAGAACCCGGAGGTGCTGAAGAAGCGCAACCGCGAAAGCCCGCTGCAGCGCATCGGCGTGCCCGATGAAATCGCCGGCGCCGCGATTTTCCTGGCGGGCCCCTCGGGCAGCTTCACCACGGGGCAGACGTTTGTGATCGATGGTGGCGTGACGGCCGGCAGCGTCGTGCCGGTCGAGGAGGATTGAGGGACGCGGGCGCCTCTTTTTAACAGGGAGCGCAGATGCCCCATCCGTTTGGCTGCGTGCCTTTCCCGGAGGAGGGCGCAGCCGGACGGCGATTCACACATTGTTGGTAATTCATGCGTATCAGCGTGAGGAGCGCTGCGGGTGTACTCCGGTCCGCTCCCGGCGCGGGCGCAGCCGCAAAGCGTGATGTGTGTGCTTTGACTGCGAGGGGCCACGTTTGCGCATTGATGTCACCCTTCGTTGTCAATCCGCGCGCCAGACGCATGACGGTCTCTGCGGCGACTCAGCGGGGCGGTCTGCGCAGGGGGGAGGGCGATCGTGAGCAGCCTTGTCGAGGCGCTTGGCCGCACTCCGGGCGAGCGCCTGATCGTCCTGCATCAAGGCGATGTCGGGCTGTGCCATTCGGCCAACGCGGCATTTGTCGAGTTGTTCCGCCGTGGCGGGATCACCTGCGGATCGGCAATCGTGCCCAGCCCATGGTTCCCCGAGATCGCCGCAATCGCGGCTGCTGACAGGGACCTCGACCTTGGTATCCAGCTGACCCTGACCTCGGAGTGGCAGCATTATCGCTGGGGGCCGGTTTCGGCAGCCGGCCACCGCCTGTGCGATGAGCATGGCTATTTTCCGCGCGGTGTCGCCGAACTGCGTCGCCGCCTCGATCTCGATGCCGCCGAGGCTGAACTGCGGGCGCAGATCGATCGCGCGATCGCCATGGGAATGCGCCCGACCCACCTCGATTCGCATATGGGCGTAGGCCTCGCCCCCGAGCTGCGCTCGCTCTATGTTCGTCTCGGACGCGACTATCGGCTCCCCGTGGTGCTGCCGCGCGATTTTGAAGCGTATTCCAGCCAACTCGATTTCGGGGCGCTCTCGCGCGATGACAGTGCGCAGTATTCCGCGCTTTTGTCCGCGGCGGCTCAACCCCCGTTCGACACGGTGCGTTTCCTGGCTGGGCGGGGCGGGACAGACGTTATGCCGGCATATCGCGGCCTGCTCGGCAGTGCGAAGCCAGGCGTTGGCTTCGTGGCGCTGCGGTGTTCGACCGCGGGCGATATCGAGACGATTGCTCCGGCCGCCGCCGCGGCGCGGATCGATGAGCACAAGCTGTTCCGCTCGCCGACCGCTGCCGCATGGTTGAAGCAGTCGGGTATTGTGGCGATTGGCATGCGCGAGATTCAGCGTGTGCAATTCGCGTGATGGCTGGCTTGCCCATCTCGTCCAGTTCGAATATCGACTTCTACGCAGGATGGGTGACCGAGCGGTTTAAGGTAGCGGTCTTGAAAACCGCCGTGCGCGGAAGCGTACCGTGGGTTCGAATCCCACCCCATCCGCCAAGGGTTAATCGATTGACTTAGCTCGATATTTCGACCTTAAAAACCGTCCCACCAGTCTCGGAACCGACGCGGTCATTGCGGCAATGGTCGTAAATATGCGCCACGCCAGACGGTCCCGATCCACGATTAGCGGAGGTGCGGCTACATTTTCAGGCCGTTCTGCGCTGGAATTTTCCACTTATCGCCCCGGGGTTAGGAGGAGGGAAATTCCATGAAGGCGTTTTTGGTCGCTGAGGCGCCCGATTTCCCTCGTATTGCAACAGGCTGACGCTGGCACAACGGTCGGCAAGGTCTGATGTCACGTATCGAACGCAAGTAGGCAGCAGGGCGCCCGATAGGGGCCCGCGCCGGCGAAGAGGAAGGCGTTGCCGGAGGTGGCGTTGATGCTATCGGCGCCAGTGGTATTGACCACGCCCTGTCCGGCGCCGAGCCAAATCTGGGTGCCGCCATTGGCATTGATGGTATCGTGGCCGACGGTGCTCACCACGGTGGCGTTGCCGCTGCCGGCGTTGAAGACGGTGGTGCCGGGGCCGAAATAGGCGACCGGGCTGTTGGCGCCGGCGTTGATCGTGGCAGCCCCGAAGTCGCCGGCGGCGATGAGGTCACTGCCCGTCGAGTTGATCACGTCATGCCCGGCGCCGGTGAGGATGAGATTGGTCCCGGCGCCGGCATTCACCGTGTCATCGGCGCCGAGCACCACCACGGTGTCGTTGCCGGCGCCGGACTGGATGTATTGCGGACCGGCCCCGGGGTAGACGCTGATGAGGTTGTTGCCGGGGCGGCGAAAATGCTGCCGGCGCCCGCCCCGGCGTTGTAGGCGAGCCCGCCTGAGCCGGCGAGCGCGACCGGTCGCTTGAACGCGGCGCTGTGCGATCGATGCTTCGTCATGGCTTCCATCCTCCGGAAGCCCAGCAGGGTGGTCAAATCCTGTCGCTCAAGCTGTCCACCCCAAGGGGCGCACTCCAATTCAGGGCCAAAATTCCGAGCCGATTGACGCCTTTAGCCCTGTCAGCAGGATCCATACAGCCGGAGAACGCGCTCCGCGAGGAAGGGGAGGATGAGTTGCTCCGTCACCGGGGCGATGCGCGGCAGCATGGATTCACGGAACAGGCGATCCACTCGGAATTCCCGCGCATAGCCCATGCCGCCATGGGTCAG
>CAIYPH010000283.1 GCA_903928045.1 uncultured Rhodospirillales bacterium | reverse complement strand
TGGATCGTCGAAGAGGTCCGTGTGTCCGCTGTCCCATAGGTCGTAGGCCTGACGATGCTGGTGAAGCACCCAGTAGACCTTGTTGGGGTGTTGCATGAAGTAGGCGGGAAATTTCAACGCGATCGCCAGGTCGACTTTGACGCCGTTGAATTCCGACACGTCCATGGCACGCGCCGCGAGCATGTGGTCGAGGATTGTTGTTGACGGATACCACTTAAAGGGCATGGTCACGATTTCGGCTTCGTGGCCCGCCTCGCGCAGGGCCCGTTCGAGGCTGCGCGCATGGAGTTCCGCCCCGCCAATGACGAAGGGGCATTGTGTCGTGAGGATCGCGATACGCATCGGCCTTATCCCATGATGCCGATGGCGGCGTAGTCCTGCGGCCCAAACAGCAGCCGCGCGATATCCCGGTCCATGCCACGCTGCTCGACCATGTAGTCGAAGGTGTCGGAGGGATGCAGCAGGCGGCTCTCCACCGCTCCAAAGCCCACCGTCTCCAGCAGGATCTGCATGACCTCGGGCGGCAGCGGACGCACGTGCGTCGGGTCGAGGTGGAAGGTCGTCGCGCCCACGAGCACGTTGCGCGGATTGGGCGTCTCGAAAATGCACACGCCGCCGGGACGCAGCACGCGGGCCACTTCCTGCAGCAGGCGGATGAGGTCGCTGAAGGGGAAGTGCTCGACGATGTGGATGCCCGTCACCGCCAGCACGCTGTCTTGCGGCAGGCTGCGCAGGTGCTCGATGGCGTCTGCGTGCAGCACCGGCACGCCGTGGGCGCGCGCCGCGTCGAGCTGGGTGTCGTTGTTGTCGATGCCCAGGCACTGGAAGCCGTCTTCCTGCAGCATCTCGAGCAGCTCGCCGCGTCCGCAGCCCACGTCGATTACCGGGCCCGAGACACCGGTTCGTTCGCGCGCGGCGATGAAGTCGGGGCGATAGACGAGCAGCCGCTGGCGGATTTCCTCGCGCGTGCCGCGATAGCGCTCTTCCAGCAGGTAGTAGAAGCTCTCCAGCAGGCCCTGCACGCTGGTGCCGGCGTCTTCGGCGACGGCCGCACTGCCGGCAGCCCCAAGCCCCGCGCGTTGCGCCAGCGCGAGGCGCCGCTCGAACTCGGTGAAGGCCTTCTGCCGCGTGCGGCGCTCGAACTGCACGCGCTGCTCGACCTTGCGGATGTCTGCGGTCAGCTCGCTGCGGGCCGACGCGATGGCGTCCTGCGAGGCGTGGGTGTGGCGCTCGAAAGCGCCCTGCAATTGCGCCTGGTGGCTGGAGACCGTGCGCTCCACGTTCCCGACACCGCGAACAACCGCGTCGCCGACGGCGCCAATCTCGCGCTCCATGACCGTGGTCAGCGCCCCGCGAAGCCGCCCCACGTCCTCCTCCAGCGCCTTCAGCCGGCGTGCCGTGCGGCCCGCGTGGGCGAGGCCGCTGAAGAAGCCCTTGAGCCTGCGGCCCAGCGAAGGCTTCTTGCGCTTGCCCGGCTTCAAGGCCTCCTCCTCGAGGCGCAGCTTGTCGCCGATCTCGAGGCCCTCCAGCCGCTGGACGAAGTCGGCAAGGTCGGCGCGGAGCTGCAGGCCGAAGTCGGGACTGTCTTGAACTGTCATTGTTTTCCTAGAGCGACATCTAATTAGGAAGCGCTCGACTTATAGCGGAGGTCTAGAACCCTTTCATCCAAAAAGACGGGCGAGGAAGCGGCGTTTCGGGCGTCCACCCCCAAAGAAGGTGTAGGACCCGAACCGGCCCGTATAAAAATCCGCCGTCACCTCGAACACCGGCAGGCGGTGCTTGCGGATCAGGCCCAGAACCTCGTGCATGGGCAGGGCGTGCATGTCCATGGCGCCCACGCCGCTGGCAAGGAACTCCTTGATCGAAAAAGAGTATCCCTCCTCGTAGGTCTGCAGCTGGAACAGGAAGGCCCCCTTGCGGCGGATTTTCCCCAGCAGCAGGTCGAGCTGGTACTTCTGCACCGGCGGCGGATTGTGCTGGAACACCATGGTCGAATAGAGCAGGTCGAAATCCGGCAGGCGGGCGAGGTCGGTGGGCGTGCGAAGGTGCACGAATTCGATATTCGTCAGCCCCAGCCGCTCCGCCATGGCCCGCGCCTGAGAAAGATTTCCCTCAGAAATATCAACGCCGATCACCCGGTCGAAGCGCGTCGCCAGATGGCGCGTCACTCGCCCGACCCCGCAGCCGAGCTCCACGCAGATCCCCGCCCGCGGCTCCCACTGGTTGCGGCTGCAGAAGGCGTCGAGCCGCTCAAGGTCCTCCGCCCCGGTCGCATAGAGATCGTCGAGCGCCTCCGGCGTCAGGTTGGCGTTGCGATATTGCTCGTGGGTCAGCACGGACCAGTAGGGGTCGCTCTGGCCCATGGCCTCCCACTGGCCGCGCAGCCGTGCAAACAGCGCCTCGAGCTCGCCGGGGGTCACATCCACGTCGATCCTGGCGGCCGGGTGGTCATAGGCGTCATAGAGCCCGCGCGGCACACGCCCCTGGAACTCCCGCGAGGCGATGAGGTCGCCGATCAGGTGCTGCAGGTCGGGCGTCCACTTCAGCTTGTCGGCCTCGACCTCGGGGGATTCCGGCTCGCGCCCCAGCACAGCCCGGTAGGCGCTGCGCAGCATGTCGCGGTCGATCATCGGGCTCTCCGAAAGGGGCAGGGCAGGGGAAACATCAAGCACACAAGAGGGCGAAAAGCCCGGAAGGGGCCTATCGCGCCAGGCCGCCGCCTGCAAGGGGAGGCGATTGCGCGCGCCTCCACCCACCGCAAGCGGAACCGGCAACATGCGGAGCGGGAACCTCCGGAAGGGCCCCCGGCCGCGCGGGCGGCCCCGCTGAAGCCGCGCCGGCCAGCGCCCGGGGCTTGCCGGGGGTCGCGCCTCCCGCAGCGCTCCAGCCCCCCTTGCAGCCCCCATGGCAGCCGCCCGGCGAGGCCGCCCCGGATCTCGATTCGGCTCCGAACTGTTGCATCAGAGTCGCACTGCATCCCGAATTAGACAGAGGCTCGAATCCGGCTCAAACCGGAGGGCGTGCAGTAAAAAACTAACATCGTTGATTTTATAAGAGAATCTGGCGCAGAAAGCGTGACCTGACTCATTCAGTCGACAATAAGAAAAAATAGCATTTTATCGAATTCGCGCCTTGGCAGGGTATGTGAATTCCTGTACAAACCGATCCCGGATCCAGATGAGGCTCCCGGCATGCGTTGTCGGAAAGACCTTGCTCAGGAAGCCGAAGCCAAACCTTTAAGGATGACACATGGCTACCGATTTCACCTCCCAGATCACAACCTGGTACCAGGCTGTTCAGTACCGCACTCC
>CAIYPH010000282.1 GCA_903928045.1 uncultured Rhodospirillales bacterium | reverse complement strand
CGAGTTGCGCGCCGTTGCCGAAGGTGAGATCGACGTTGGTCAGGGTTTCGTTGTCGTCGGCATACATATGCGAGGTGCCGCCGACCAGGGTGAGCGAGCCGCGCCCGATCCCATTGAGCGAGCTGAAACCGATGTGATTGGCGAAATGCAGGTTATTTCCGCTGCCTATCGTCGTCGCGCCACGGATGGTGACGTTGGACAGCAGGCCGTTCTGGAAATTGGTCGCGCCGCCGTCCATCAAGATGGTGGCATTGGCGAGGGAGGCAGTGCTGTCGATGCGCAAGGTGCCGGCGACCAGGTCGAAGGTGCCGGTGGTGAGGCCGACAAGCCCGGCCGGCGTGATATCGAGCGTGGCCTGGGCGTCGTTCAGGGTTACCGAATTCGTGGTGACGTTGGAGTTGAGCAGCAGCGTGTAGGGCGCCACCGCGCCGGACTGGATCAGCGCGTCATCGGAGATTCCCGGCAGACCCCCGGTCCAGTTGGCGGCCGTTGTCCAGTTGCCGCCAGCCGTCGCAATCCAGGTCTTTTGCGCCATGTCATCGTCCCCCCTGAGCGCGCCCGCCGCCGGTTGCCGGCATTTGATTGACGCGCGCGCCGGCCCCGAAGATGCCGGGACGGCCCGCTTTGCTCAGGAGTCAGAAACGACGATTCGGTCGCCACGTCGTGTCAGAACGCGCAATCCTATGGCGATCCGCGCATGTTGACGGAGTTGTTACCGCGTGGGTGGAGAACGCGGACGGCGGAGGGGAGACGGGCCATCGGCAACCAAAGGTCCACTCGTCCTTCCCCCCAACGGCCAGCCATGAATTCACCTCTTCCGGCATCGTCACGGCTCGTCGCGACGTTGCGTCGCCGCCGCGGCACGGTAATCGCCTGGCGTGAGGCCCATTTGCCGCCGGAATGTGCGATGAAAGGTGGTGAGATCGGCGAATCCCGCGGCGAAGGCGATGTCGGCGATGGTACGCCCGGCGGCAGAGGGTTCCCGCAATTCGCCGGCGGCGCGCTCGGTTCGCCGCATGACCAGATATTGCGTGAAGCTGCGGCCGGTCGGCTCGAACAGCATATGCATGGCGCGGAGTGAAATGCGCAGCTCGGTCGCCACCATCGCGGGCGTCAGGTCGGCCTCCCCCAACCGGCGCTCGATGATACGCCGCGCGCGGTCGAGCCTGGCGCCACGCACCGCGCCGGCCGCCGCATGGGTGGCTTGCGCGGTCTCGGCGACCCCGAAGGAGAGCAACTCGCACAACATGCGCGCCGTGATGTCGGCTGCCTGCGGGGCCACCGTTCCAATCGGCCGGGTGCTCGCCTGCATGGCGCCGGCGAGCAGGGCTCCCACCCCCGAGCGCGGCGAGACAGTCAGGATGCCTTCATTGCGGTGCTTCGGCGCGATCCAGCTATTGGCCAGAGCGCGGGGCAAGCGAATGACGCGATGGCGCCACGTCCCGAAAGGCGCGAAGCGAAACGATTCATTGGGGTCGAACAGGAGCACCGAATTCGCCTCCACCTCGATCGTCGGGCGGCGGCCGAAATCGATCTGCGCGCCGCTATCGAGCATCAGCAGGAGGTGGCAGGTGTCCGTTGTGTCTGGCGCGCGATCCTGTGCCCGGCGGACGAGTTCACTGCCGTCGGCTGCGAGGTCGACGACGGTGTAGTCGCCGAGATCATGGATGTGGAATCCGGCGCGGAATGGCTCGGCCGGGTCTTTTTGCGAGTGGGCATGCAGCGGGTAGTAACCGGCCTCGCAAATATCCCGCCAGGCCGCGAACTGGCGGTGCGCGGGAAACTGGGCTGTCGACCACTGTGCCGTCATGACAAGTCTCCTCCGCGGCCATTGGCGGTCGGCAGAAAGTCGGTGCAGGGCGGGCCGCACGGGCGGCCATCCGCGGCTGAGTCCCAGGTGAAACCGCGTCCCATTCGCTGATACGGAATAATTTTGGGATAACATTAGAAGTGTGGATCATTCAAGGCTATCCGTCCACTGGCCGGCCGTCGGGCACGGGTGAATAAATTGAGCTTCGAACAACGAGAACCTGCGTGACTCTTCCGGGTTCGCTGGCGTTGACGTACTGTCCTTGGCTGGTGGGGAGTGGGACCGTGCCGACTCGCAAAATTGTCCCTGCCTCTTAGCCCGGATAATTCATCAGCCTTGCCGACGATCGTCGACCGCCAAGCGTCCCCTCAGTTTCTGGTTGTTGCCGACAGTTGTCCATCAGGCCGCTTGACGGTCCGTTGGGCAGGCTTTGATGTCTGGCAGGCGCTGGGGTTAT
>CAIYPH010000281.1 GCA_903928045.1 uncultured Rhodospirillales bacterium | reverse complement strand
CCATCACACCAAAACGTCGATCATCGCGGGACTGGTGAACATCGAAGCGGGGTTCATGCCACTCTGATGAGGCCGACAGATTGGCCCGGAGCCACCAACTGGTGGTCAAATTAGGCCGCAGACTTTCGCAACAAGTCTAATGATCGCGTCGAGTTGGGAACCGAAATCGAGATCATGCCCGCGAACAGCGCGGCCTATTCCACCCAGAGATTTCTTACCATTCTGAGTCGCATGCGGGGTGCCTGGACGATCGAACGGCAAACGGACCCATGAACGCCTAACCGCGATTGCGTGCCCACCGAGGAAGCCCCCATGACGACCACCGTCCCAAGCTTGGCTCTCGATCCCTTCTCCACCGCTTTCTTCGACGATCCCTACCCCGGCCACGCCGCCGTGCGCGAAACCGCCCCCGTCGTGTGGCTGCCCGCCATCAACGCCTACGGCGTGGGACGCCATGCCGAGGTGCATCACATGCTGATGCACTGGGAGGAGTTCCCCTCCAGCCGCGGCGTCGGCATTCGCGACTACAAGGTGCACCCGCCGCTGCGCGGCCCCTCGATGATCCTGGAGATGGACCCGCCCATCCACACCCGCCGCCGCGCCGTGCTCAACCAGGCGCTGGCGCCCGCCGTGGTGCGCGCCCTGCGCCCCAGCTTCGAGGCCGCGGCGGCCGCTCTGGTGGAGCGCCTGCTGGCCAAGGGCGAGATCGACGCCATCGCCGATATCGCCGAGGCCTACCCGCTCGGCGTCTTCCCCGATGCGCTGGGCATGGAACCGGGCGGGCGGGAAAACCTGCTGCCCTTCGGTAATTTCGTCTTCAACTCCATGGGACCTGACAACGCCCTGCTCGCCGCCTCGCTGGCCGAACTCCCGCACTTGGCCGAATGGGCGACACGGCAATCCCAACGCGACCGTCTGCGCCCGGGCTCCATCGGCATGATGATCCACGAGGCCGCCGATGCCGGCGCGATCACCCACGAGGAAGCCCCGCTGCTGGTGCGCGCCCTGCTCTCCGCCGGCGTCGACACCACCGTGAACGGACTCGGCGCCGCGCTCTACAACCTCGCCCGCTCCCCCGACCAATGGGACCGCCTGCACGCCGAGCCCGGGCTCGCCCGCGGGGCCTTCGAGGAGGCGGTGCGCTTCGAAAGCCCGGTGCAGACCTTCTTCCGCACCACCGGCCGCGATACTGAGCTCGCCGGCATCGCACTCCCCGAGGGCGCCAAGGTACTGATGTTCCTCGCCGCCGCCAACCGGGACCCGCGCCGCTGGGACGCGCCCGATAGCTTCGACATCACCCGCAACGCCGCCGGCCATGTCGGCTTCGGCGCCGGCATCCATATGTGCGTCGGCCAGATCCTGGCGCGGCTGGAAGGCGAGGCGATGCTGGCGGCGCTGGCGAAGCGTGTGGCCCGGCTGGAGATCACCGGCACCCCTGCGCGCCGCTATAACAACACCCTGCGCGGCCTGCGCACCCTGCCGCTGCGCCTGCACGTGGCCTGAAGCGCCGATCTGCGCAGCGCGCATGCGAAAGCCCCCGCGCATCGCCGTCAGGCCATGCCGGGCAGGGGGTTGCATTGGCGGAAAACGGGTGGCGGCGGCCCGCGTACGGACGTGCGCATGGCGCCGCATGGCCCGGACGGCCCGCGCGGGTGGGAGCAGGGGCGGCCGATGCCTTGGCAGGCGCGCCAGGGCGCGGGTACGGCGACCCATTCCACCCAGGGTTCGTAGTCCAGGTCAATCGGCTCCTGGGGAATCGCCGCCATCACCCCGGTGACGCTGAGCGCGCGCCGGCGCACTCCGGCCGTGCCCAGAAGGGCGGCCAGCAGCGCGAACAGCATGCCGCCGAGAAGGGCGGCGATGCCGGGCGCGGCGTCCAGGGGGTGGGAAGGCGGGCGGGTCATGGGGTTTCAGTCATTCCTGATTTCATTTCGGAGATTATAATTAACTCTCAGATGAGATGCAAGGCGAATTTCGCCAACCCCGCATATTTTTCCTGGGCGCGGCCAGTCTCCGGATGTCGCGTCGGATCTGTGGATAAGTCTGGGGATGCTATTTTGCGGACGCCGCTAAGTCACGGAATTTTCAGCTTCCCCGCGACGGGGGGCGACGCCGTCGAAATCTCTAAGTATCTGAAAAACAACGGAAAGAATGTTAATGATTTGTTACGCGGCGATCCGTGGCCGCTAAGTCCTTGGAGTCAGGCGAATCACGCGGGGCATGGGATAATTCTTGCGGGAATATCCCGCGGCGCTGATCGACAAGCGCCGCGGGATGGTCGCCGTCAGAAGCCAAGCGGCTCGGGAATGGCCTTGATCCACTTGCCGCCCTTGACCTGGGCGAGGAAGCTCTCGGTCGAGCCGGAGTGCTTGTCCGCCGCGAAGGTGATCGCGGGGGTGCCGAACATGTCCTTGTAGCCCTTCACCTTCTCAAGCCCGGCGAGGAAGCTGTCCACGTTCAGGTCATGCCCGGCGTTCTGCAACGCCTGGATCACCACCTGGGCGCCGGTATAGCCAACCTGCGCCGCGGGGTTCGGCTCCTTGCCGAACAGCTTGAGATAGTTGGTGTAGAACGCCTTGCCGGCCGGGTCCGGATTTTCCGCGCCCAGCAGGATGAAGGTCGCCATGGCGTAGTAGCCCTCGGTGATGCCACCCGGCACTTCGGCGATGGCGCTGTCATAGGAGGCGACCGGCCCCACCAGATCGACATCCCAGCCGCTCTTGCGAATGGCCGACATCGCCAGGATGGTGTCGCGCACGATGGTGCCGAAGAACACCACGTCGCACTTGGCGTCCCGCAGGCGGGCGGCGGCCGAGGTGAAATCGGTGTCGGTCGGCTTGTGCTTGGTCTCGGCGGCCAGGGTCAGGTTCATCGCCTTCATCTGGTCGGCCACGCCGTCCGTCACGTCACGGCCGAAATCCGTGTCCTGCGACAGGGTGCAGAGCACCTTCTTGCCGCGCTTCTCGACGAAATACTTCACCGCCGCGCGGGCGCCATCATAGTACGAGGCGAGCAGGGCGAATTTCAGCTTGTGGTGCGGCTCCGCCATGGAGCGGGCCGAGGTGAGCGGGAAGATGTTGGGCACGTTCTTGGCGAGCTGATCGGGCAGCACCGCGTTGTTCATCGGCGTGCCGCCATTGGCCACCATGAAGAACACGTTGTCGCGGTTGATCAGCTTGTTGGCCGCCTGAATGGAGCGCGGCACCTGGTACTGGTTGTCCTCGACGATATACTTGATCTTGCGGCCGTGAATGCCGCCCTTGGCGTTGATCTCGTCGAACGCCATGCGCCAGGCGTTGGAGTTGTTGACGCCCCAGGCGACCGTGACGCCGGAGAGGTCGGTATAGGTGCCGACGACGATTTCCTTATCGGTCACGCCGCGGACGGGGTCGGCGGCCGTGGCCGCCCCGGTGATGCCGGCGGCAAATGCCGTGGCCAGTAGAAGCTTACGCATCCGTTCCTCCTTCTAAGCGCCGTTGATGTATTGCAACCCTCCGCGTGCCCCCGGCGATCAGGCGGCGCGGTACATGTCTTCGATCAGGTCGTCGTACTTCTGTAGCACGTAGTGCCGGCGCAGCCGCATCGCCGGGGTCACCTCGGGGTCCTCGGGTTCGATGCGGCGCGCGAGGATGCGGAAAGCGGCGAGCCGCATCTCGGGCGCGCGGGCGGCGAGTTCGGCCTTGATAAGGGCGACGACGGGCTCGGCGCGCACCAGCGAGGCGGTGGAGGTGAAGGGCACGTTGCGGTCCTGCGCCCATTTTTCGACCACGTCGAACTCCAGCACCACCAGGCAGGCAAGGCTGGCGCGGCCGTGGCCGACCAGCACCGCGTCGGCACTGTAGGGGGAGAGTTTCACCCGGCTCTCGAAGCCGGCCGGCAGGGTGGTGGCGCCGTCGGCGGTGGTGATCGCCTCGCCCTGGCGGCCGGTCAGCACCAGTTGCCCGGCCTCCATGCGCCCGAGATCGCCGGTATGCAGCCAGCCCTCGGCGTCGGTGGCGGGATGCAGGGCACCATCGCGCCACAGCCCGGCGCAGACATGCGGGCCGCGCAGCCGCACCTCGCCGTCGCCGGCGACCGCAAGCTCGCCCCAGGAGACCGGGACGCCGACCGCGCCGGAGCGCACGGAATCCGCCGGCGACAGGGCGGCCAGGCCGCCGCATTCGGCGGTGCCGTAGATCTGGCGCAAATTGACCCCGAGGGTGAGGAACCAGCGCACCAGCTCGTCCGACACCGGCGTGCCGCCGACGAAGGCGAGGCGCGCGCGGTCGAGCCCGATGGCGCGGCGCACCGGGGCCAGCACCAGCCGGTCGGCCAGCGCGGCGAGGCCGCCGAGCGGTTTGCCCTCGGCGCGGGGGGCGGCCTGGCGCATCGCCCAGGCGAACAGGCGCCGCTGCACCCAGGTGGCGCCGGCGGCGGAAATCATCACGGTCGCGTGGAGTTTCTGCCAGATGCGCGGGATGGCGAACATCACCGTCGGGCGCAGTTCCTGAAGGTTCTCCGGCACCGTCTCGGCGCTTTCGACCAGGTTGCTGATGGTGCCGCAGGCGAGCGCCAGGTAGAGGCCGAAGACGCGCTCGGTCACCAGGCTCAGCGGCAGGAAGCCGAGGCGCTCATCGGCCGCGCTCTGCCCGGTCAGCTCGGCGGCATGGTCGATCTGGGTCATCAGATTGGCATGGCTGAGCGCCACCAGCCGCGGCGCCTCGGAGGTGCCGGAGGTCGCGGCGAGGATCGCGATGTCCGCCGGCGCGATCGCCTCGACGCCGCGGCCCCAGGCGGCGGGATCGGCGGCATCGAGGGCGGCGCCGCGGGCGGAGAACTCGGCGAGGCTTTCGCACATAGGGTCGGTGAAGTCGCGCAGGCCCTTCATGTCCATGATGACGATGGCCACAAGCTGCGGGCAGGCGTCGCGGATGTGCAGGACCTTGTCGAGCTGCTCCTCGTTCTCGACGAACAGCACCCGACAGCCGGAGGCACGCAGTGTCGCCGCCGTTGCCGCGGCCGGATCGGTTGGCGGCAGGCCGAGCGAGACGCCGCCGGCGCCCTGGATGGCGAGGTCGGCGGCGATCCAGTCGGGCCCGGCTTCGCCGAGAATGCCCGCCACCACGCCGCGCCCGACGCCTTCCTGCTTCAGCGCCGCGCCGATCGCGCGGATGCGCGCGCCGAGGGCCGCCCAGGTGATCGCCTGCCAGATGCCGCGATCCTTTTTGCGCAGGATGGTGCGCGGGGCGTGCGCCACAACGCGGGCGGCGATCAGCGCCGGCAGGGTGGCCGGACGGGTGGATTGCGTGCTCATCGCCACAGCTTCTTCTTCTTCCAGCGCCGCTTGCCGCGCACACCCTCGTCCTTCTGGCCGAGGTAGAACTCCTTGATGTCGTCCTTCTCCATCAGGGCGGCGCAATTATCCTCCATGACGATGCGGCCGACTTCCAGCACATAGCCGTAATCCGCGGTTTTCAGGGCGATATGGGCGTTCTGCTCCACCACCAGGATCGCCACCCCGCGCTCGCGGTTGATGCGCTTCACAATCTCGAAAATCTGCGTCACCAGCAGGGGCGACAGGCCGAGCGAGGGTTCGTCGAGCAGCAGCAGCTTGGGCCGGCCCATCAGCGCGCGGCTGATCGCCAGCATCTGCTGCTCGCCGCCGGAGAGCTGCCCGGCGCGCTGGGCCGCGCGCTCCTTGAGGCGGGGGAAATAGTCGAAGCACATCTCGAGGTCGCGCGCGATCTCGTCCTTATCCGAGCGGGTGAAGGAGCCCATCATCAGGTTCTCGGCCACGCTGAGGAAGGGGAAGATCTCCCGCCCCTCCGGCGAGTGACAGATGCCCGCCCGCATCACCTTGTCGGGCGAGAGGCCGCCGATGTTGCGGCCTTCGAAGCTCACCTCGCCGCGCTCGGGGTCGAGCACGCCGGAGATGGTGCGCAGGATGGTGGTCTTGCCCGCCCCGTTGGCGCCGAGCACGGTGACGATGCTGCCCTGCTTGACCTCGATCGACACGCCGCGGATCGCCTGGATCGGCCCGTAGAAGGTCTCGATGTTGGAGACCTTGAGCAGTGTCTCGCTCATGCCTCGCCTCCGATATAGGCGCGGATCACCTCGGGGTCGGACTGCACCTCCGCCGAGGTGCCCATCGCCAGGATGCGCCCGTAGTTGAGCGCCATCACGCGGTCCGACACGGCGGATACCAGCTTCATGTCGTGCTCGACCATGATGACGGTGATGCCGAGGTCTTTCTTGATGTCCTCGATCCAGAAGGCCATTTCCTCGGTCTCCTCGACGTTGAGGCCGGAGGAGGGCTCATCGAGCAGCAGCAGCTTGGGCTCGGTGCACAAGGCGCGGCCGAGTTCGACCACCTTGCGGATGCCGTAGGGCAGGTTGGCGATCAGGCTGTCGCGGTGGCGTTGCAGGCCGAGGAAGGCGATCACCTCCTCCGCCCGCTTGCGGTGCTCCACCTCGGCGCGCGCCACGGATGGCAGGAAGGCGAGTTGCGCGAACAGGCCGACCTTGGCGTGGCAGTGCCGCCCGATCAGCAGGTTCTGCAGCAGCGTGGCGTTGGGGAACAGCTCGATGTTCTGGAAGGTGCGCGCGATGCCGAGCCCGGCGATGCGGTGGGGCGCGATGGTGGTGATGTCCTGCCCCTCGAAGAACAGCCGCCCGGTGGTCGGGTTGTAGATGCGGCTGATGAGGTTGAAGATCGTCGTCTTCCCCGCGCCGTTCGGCCCGATGATGGAAAACACCTCGCCGCGCTTGACCGCGAAGCTGACGCCCTCGACGGCGCGGATGCCGCCGAAGCGGATGCCGATATCCTCGACGTGAAACAGGTTCATCGCAGGCGCTCCGACTTGGCGTAGCTTTTCTGCCGGCGGAAGGCGCTCGCCTTGTGCAACGGGAACTCGTTGAACCAGGCCTTCAGCTTGCGCCAGCGGCCATTGATCCCCATCGGCTCGAACATGATGCAGAGCACCAGGATCAGCCCGAAAATCGAGGGTTCGAGCCCGGGCATGCGGCCGAGCCAGTTGGGCAGATCGTCGCGCACCAAAGCGATCGCCTGGGGCAGCAGCCGCATGAACATGGCGCCGAATATCGCCCCGTGCAGCGAGCCGAGCCCGCCGACGAACACGATGGTGACGAGTTGGATCGACAGCAGGATATCGAAGGCATCGGGGGCGAGGTGGCGCACGTAATGCGCGAAAAGCGCGCCGGCCAGCCCGGTGATCGCGGCCGACAGCCCGAATGCGACCGTCTTATAATACGCGAGATGGATGCCCATGCTCTGCGCCGAGACCTCGCTGTCGCGGATCGCCACCAAGGCGCGGCCGAGCGGCGAGCGCAGGATGTTCAGCACCAGGAAAATCACGAACAGCAGCACCGCGAAGGACATGTAGTAGACGCCGAGCGGCCCGCTGAGATCGACCCCGAGCAGCGTCGGCGCCTTCACCGGCAGCCCGTCGAACCCGCCGGTCAGACTGTCCCATTTCTGCAGCACCGTGCCGATGATGCTGCCGAAGGCGAGCGTGGCGATGGCGAGATAGAGCCCGCTCATCCGCAGCGTCGGCAGCCCGATCGCCACCCCCGCGAGCCCGGTGACCACGGCCGCGGCCGGCAAGCTCACGGCAAACGGCACGCCGCGCTGCAACAGGATCGCCTCGGTGTAGCCGCCGATGCCGAGGAAGGCGGCGTGGCCGAGGCTGACCAGCCCGGTATAGCCGGTCAGCAGCATCAGCCCGACGCCGGCGACGGCGAAAATGAACAGGCCAGCGAGTTCGCCGATGTAGAATTCTCCGGCGAAGGCCGGGATCGCCAGCACCGCGGCGACCAGCAGCCCGTACCAGAACTTCGCCCCCTGCTGCCGCCAGAGGTTGATATCCTGCATGTAGTCGGTCTTGAAGAGGCGTCGCATACCCGTCACACCCGCTTGCGGATCGTCTTGCCGAACAATCCTTCAGGGCGAAGGATCAGCACGGCGAGCAGAACAATGTTGGACGTCACTTCCTGGAACCCGGCGGGGAGGAAATACCCCGATAATTGCTCGACGATCCCGACGATCACGCCGCCGATCACCGCGCCCGGAATGCTGCCGAAGCCGCCCAGCACCGCGGCGGCGAAGGCCTTGATGCCGAGGAAGCCCATGTTCACATCGATCAGCGATACCGGCGTCACCAGCACCGCCGCAACCGCCGCCACCCCCGCGCTGATCGCCCAGATCATCGAGAAGATGCGCCGGACGGGGATGCCCATGTAATAGGCCGCCAACTGGTTCTGCGAGGCCGCCTGCATCGCCACGCCCAGCCGTGTGCGGCTGAAGAACAGGTACAGCACCCCGCACAGCACCAGCGTGCCGACGATGATGGAGATGTTGTCGAGCCCCAGCACCAGGCTGCCGAACTTCACGTTGCGGTTGGTGAAGGGCGTGACGAAGCCGACCGAGTCGTAGGTCCAGGCCAGGCCCGCCCCGGCGCGGAAAATGAACGCCATGCCCAGCGTAAGCATCACCACCGCGAATTGCGGCTGGCCGATCACCCGTCGCAGCACGATCGCATCGAGGAGAAACCCGAACGCCGCCGTCGCGGCGATCGCCAAGCCGAACCCCACCCAATAGTTCAGGCCGAACTGATGAATGAACGTGTAGGCGGCGAACCCGCCGAGCATCATGATGTCGCCCTGGGCGAAATTCACCATCTCGGTGGCTTTGTAGATCAGCACGAAGCCGAAGGCGATGAGGCCGTAGATACAGCCTGACGCAGCGCCATTGACGACGAGTTGCAGCAGACGCGCAGCGTCGTCCATCCAGACCCTCCCTATCGCTTGGCCCGCGATGGGGCGGCCAGCTTATGCTTGGCGCGGAGGTTATGCGGTCCGAATCGCTGCCGTCAATTGCGCAATTTCCCCGACCCGGCGAGGATGGCCCAACACATCATCAGGAGACCAGGCGATGGCCAAATTCCGTATGGGCGAAATCACCGGCGGCGAGGCCCGCGCCCTCGCCGCCCGCAACCCCGTCATCCTCCTGCCGCTCGGCAGCCACGAAGACCAGGGCCCCCACGCCCCGATGGGCGACTACCTCTCGGCCGAGCGCGTCGCCGAGAAAATCGCCGAAGCCGCCACCGCCGCCGGCGTGGAAACCGTCGTCGCCCCCGTGCTCCCCTTCGGCGGTGCCGACTATTTCGGCACCATGCCGATGGGCATCGCCCTCTCGCAGTCCACGCTCCGCGCCGTGCTGGCGGACATGCTCTCCTGCCTGCTGCGCCACGGCCTCACCCGCATCATCGTCATCAACGGCCATGGCGGTAACGTCCAGGCCGTGCATGAGGTGACGCAGGAGATCTACCGCGAGAGCAAGATCCTCATCCCCAGCTTCTACCTCTGGCGCGTCGCCTACTCCTACCTCCCTGGCATCCTCGGCGCCGAAACGGCCGCCAAATCGGCCGGCCACGGCGCCGACCCGCTGACCTCGGTGATGATGCACCTCTTCCCCGAGTGGATCCGCCACGACATGGTGCCGCCCAAGCCCACCGCCCCCACCGTCATGGGCAGCCCGGTGATCAACTTCGGCGCCATCCGCTTCGCCGGCGCGGAAATCGCCGTCCCCGTCGAACTCGACGAAATCGCCCCCAACGGCGTCTGGTCCGGCGATCCCGGCCTCTGCTCCGCCGAAACCGGCGCCGCTCTGGTCGGGAAGCTGGTCGAAGTCGGCGTCAAGCTTGCGCAGCATATCGCTGGCGGCTGAGGCGGGAGGGAAGGAAGCGCTTCTTTTTTGAAAAAAAGAAGCAAAAAACTTTTATCCGCTTGGTTTGTACCGCTCCCTGGTTTGTGCGGAGGTGTACGCCAACGGCATGAATGGACCAGAAAGTTTTTTTGG
>CAIYPH010000280.1 GCA_903928045.1 uncultured Rhodospirillales bacterium | reverse complement strand
TGCAGCAGCAAGAATGTTCTTTTTGTGAACAAAAAGAACCAAAAAAACTTTTCACTCCATCGTTGCCGTTGGCGTGCCTCCCGGGATGGTGGGAGCGGTGCATGCCATTGGAATAAAAGTTTTTTGCTCCTTTTTTTCCAAAAAAGGAGTGCTTCCTTCCACTTGCCTTAACCTTCTCTTCGTTTTTCGGGGTTCTCAAGTGGACTGGGTAAAAAAACCTTTATCTGTTTGCTGTGGAGCTTCCAGGGCGGCCGTGAAGCAAACGGATAGAAAGTTTTTGCTTCTTTTTTCAAAAAGAAGCGCTTGCTTGCTTCCTATCCAGCGATTGACGCCACGCGTCGCGGGAAGGAAGCTCCGGGCAATCGCCAGGGGGGCTCGCATGAAAATCACCCGTATCGTCGCCTATCCGGTGTGGATTGGCATTCGCAACCAGCTGCTGGTGAAGGTGGAGACCGATGCGGGCATTCATGGGTGGGGTGAATCGGGGCTTTCGGGGCGGGAGAAGGCGGTGGCCGGCGCGGTTGAGCATTACGCGCAGTTCCTGGTGGGGCGGGACCCGATGCTGGCCGGCGCGCTGTGGCAGGAGATGTATCGCAGCCAGTATTTCGAGGGCGGGCGGGTGCTGACGGCGGCGATTTCGGCGATCGACATCGCGCTGTATGACATCAAGGGCAAGGCGCTGGGGGTGCCGGTGCATCAGCTGCTTGGCGGCAAGCAGCGCGATCGCATCCCGACCTTTGCCACCACGTCGGCGCCGCCCGGGCCGGAGATGATCGAGCAGGCGAAGCTGCTGATGGCGCGGGGCTGGAAGGCGATGCGGCTGTCGCCGGCGGATCACGAGAACAAGGGGATTTATGAGCCGCGGGAGTCGATCCCGGTGACGGCGAAATGGTGCGTGAAGGCGCGCGAGGCGCTGGGGGACGAGGTGGTGCTGGGGGTGGATTATCACCACCGGCTGACGATCGCGGAGACCGCGAGCTTCTGCCACAAGATGCCGCGGGGGACGCTGGATTTCCTGGAGGAGCCGATCCGCGACGAGACGCCCGAGGCCTATGCGCAGCTGCGGCGGATGATTGAAATTCCGCTGGCGATTGGGGAGGAGTTCGCCAGCAAATGGCAGTTCCTGCCGTATATCGAGCAGGGGCTGCATGAGTTTAATCGGGTGGATATCTGCAACGTTGGCGGGTTTACCGAGGCGATGAAGGTGGCGGGGTGGAGCGAGGCGCATTACGTGGACCTGATGCCGCATAATCCGCTGGGGCCGGTGTGCACGGCGGCGACGGTGCATTTGTCGGCGGCGGTGGCGAATTTCGCCTGGCTGGAGGTGCGCACGACGCCGACGGAGGCGCATCTCGGGTTCGACAATTCGGCGTATTTCCCGGTGCAGGTGGTGCTGGATGGGGCGGAGTATATCGTGCCGGACGCGCCTGGATTGGGCGTGGAGGTGGATGAGGAGCGGGTGAAGGCGGAGAGTTTCCGCTTCTGGGAGGCGCCGCATCTGCACCGGCGCGACGGCAGCTTCACCAACTGGTAGCGCCATGTCGCGCGCGGCCCGGCTGCTCCAGTTGATGCAGGCGCTGCGCCGGCACCGGCGGCCGGTGCAGGGCCAGGTGCTGGCCGAGGCGACGGGCGTGAGCCTGCGCACCCTCTATCGCGACATTGCGGCGTTGCAGGCGCAGGGCGCGGTGATCGAGGGCGAGGCAGGGGTGGGCTACGTGCTGCGGCCGGATTTCACGCTGCCGCCGCTCATGTTCAGCCGCGAGGAGAGCGAGGCGCTGGCGCTGGGCGCGCGGTGGGTGATGACGCAGGCGGATGCGGGGCTGGCGGCGGCGGCGCGGGATGCGCTGGCGAAAATCACCGCGGTGATGCCGGCGGAGCGGCGCGAGGATGTGGCGGCGAGCCCGCTGATGGTGCCGCCGCGTGCCCGCACGGTGGATACCGATGCGGTGATGGCCACGCTGCGCGGCGCAATCCGCGACGAGCGCAAGGTGCGGCTGGCTTATCGCGACAAGGGGGGCAAGCCGAGCGCGCGGGTGATTTGGCCGTTCGCCGTGGGCTACTTCGCCGCCGCCGAGGTCGTGGTGGCGTGGTGCGAGCTGCGCGAGGATTTCCGCCATTTCCGCCCTGACCGGGTGGCGGGGTTGGAGGTGACTGCGACGCGATACCCGAAGCGGCGGGCAGCGTTGCTGCGGGAGTGGCGGGAGGCGGAGGGGATCGATCTGGACTGAAGGCTGCTGACGGAATCTGTCACGGCCGCCGGCTATCTCCTGCGCATCGCAACCGGCCGAGGAGTGCCACGATGTCCGACCCCAGCTTCATCCTGCTTTATGTCGCCAACCCCACCGCCTCGGCGGCGTTCTATGCCGATCTGCTTGGCCGTCCCCCGGTGGAGGAATCGCCGAGCTTCGTGATGTTCGCCTTGCAATCGGGCGTGATGCTCGGGCTGTGGGGGCGGGACGGCGTGGTGCCGGCGGCCGGCGCGCCGGGTGGCGGCGAACTGGCCTTCGTGCGCGCGGATGTCGATGCCGCCTTCGCCGACTGGTCCGCGCGCGGGCTCACCATCCTGCAGACGCCGACCGAGATGGATTTCGGCCGCACCTTCCTCGCCGCCGACCCCGACGGCCACCGGCTGCGCGTCTTCGCCCCGCCGCCGGGCTGAGCGTCCGGACAAGGGAGAGTCGCGGCGGGCGGGGTTGCAGCGAGGCCGGCGGGGCGCCATTAAGCGCTGTTTCGACCCCTCATAGGAGACCCCGCCATGCCCGCGATCACCCTGCCCGACGGTTCCGTGCGCCGTTTCGACGG
>CAIYPH010000279.1 GCA_903928045.1 uncultured Rhodospirillales bacterium | reverse complement strand
CCGGATTCGCCACCTGAAAATACCGCCCCGGCGTCGATCGCCGCCCGCGCACCCTTATGCCCGATGGCCGCATGCCGAGGAAGCGGCCGGCCTGGTGTTCGCTCAGCACGCCGGTGATGTGGTCATCCACCACGATCACCTCGTCGGCATGCCCCACCCACTGGCCGGCGAAAATCCCGATGGTGGCCGAGCCGCAGCCCACGCGCATGCGATGCTCCGGCGTGCCATCCACGATCGGCGCCGCGCCGGGCTGCACCACCACACTGGCGCCGCCATCGATGGTGAGTTCCACCGCCGCGCCATTGGCCAGCGCCAGCATGGTTTCGCAGGTGACGACGCCCTCTTTCTTGGAGCCGCCGGTGAGGTGATGCACGCCGCCGAGGCTCAGCATCTGGCTGCCGTATTCCGCGGTGGTCACATGCCCGATCTGCTCGCCTCTGGCCCGCACTGGCGCGGTCTCCGGCCCGAGATGGCGGTCCGTGTCGATCTTCACCTTGAGTCCGCAATAGGAGAACACCCCCTCGGACACCACGGTCACCATATCGACGCCCTCGATCGTGCTGCCGACGATGAAGGGGGCGGGCTTGTAGTCCGGATAGGTGGTGCCGGCGCCGATGGCGGTGACGAAAATATCGCGCGGCTCGAAGGGGTTACCGCTCCAGTCGGCGCCCGCGGCCTGCACAAGCTCGGGGCGGCGGGCGATCACTGTCAACGGGTCCATCCGCGTCAGGCGCCCGGCGACATTGCCGTAGCGGTCGCAGGCGCCGGTTTTCTCCGGGCGGATGCGACACAGCACCGGGCAGGCATCGCAGGTGACGATACCGTCCGGCGCGGCGGCGGTGGCCTCGGTAAGCGCCTGGTCCTCGGGGCCGGCCGGGCCGGCGTGGGTGGTGGTCATCGCAGCGCCTCCAGCACGCGGGAGGGTGTCGCCGGAACCTGGGTGAGCCGCGCGCCGGTGGCGTCCGCAATGGCGTTGAGGATGGCCGGCGCGGTGGCGATCAGCGCCGGCTCGCCCACCCCCTTGGCGCCGTAGGGGCCGTGCGGATCGGCATGCTCGATCAGCATGGTCTCGATCGGGGGCACATCGCCGATGGTGGGGATGAGGTAGTCGTGCAGATTATCGGTGCGGCCGGGCACATACTCCTCCATCAGCGCAAGGCCGATCCCCTGGGCGATGCCGCCATGGATCTGGCCGATGACCAGCGCCGGATTGATGGCGCGGCCGACATCATGTGCGGCGATCACCCGCAATACGCGCACAGTGCCGAGCGCCATATCCACCTCGACCTGCGCGATCTGCGCCCCGAAGGCGTAGCTGGCATAGGGCTCGCCCTGCCCATCGGCATCGAGCAGCGTGGTCGGCGGATCGTACTGCCCGGCGGCGCGCAACACGCAGCCATCGCCATCTGCCGGCAGAACGCCGAGATCGAGGATGGTCTCGGTCGACCCGTCCAGCACATGGATGGCACCCGGCGCAAAGCGCAGCGTGGCGGCGGCCCCGGCATTGGCGCGGCGCAGGATCTCGGCGCGCAGGGCCAAACCCGCCCTCATCGCCGCATTGCCGCTCACCAGCGTCTGCCGCGAGGCGCTGGTCTTGCCGGCATCCCGGGTGCGGTCGGTATCGCCGGTGACGAGGGTGAGGCCGGCGGGGTCGATCCCCAGCGCCTCGGCGGCGATCTGCGCCATCACCGTGTTGGAGCCCTGGCCGATATCGACGGCGCCGGAGAACAGTGTGGGCTCCCCCTCGGCGGTGACGCCGATTTCCATGGTAGAGGGGTTGGACATGCTGGTGTTGCCGATGCCGTACCACATACAGGCCACGCCCGTGCCCCGGCGCAGCTTGCCGGGCACGGCGTTGAACGCCGCATCCTCCGCCCGCAACGCCGCCCAGCGCGGCGCCAGCGCATCGAGGCACTCCGGCAAAGCCGTACCGGCGCCAAGCACCTGCCCGGTGGCGGTCACGCCGCCGACGCCGAGCGCGTTCAGCCGGCGAAACGCCAGCCGGTCCTGGCCGAGTTGGTCCGCCAGCGCGTCCATCAGCGCCTCCCCGGCAATCGCCGCCTGCGGCACGCCGAAGCCGCGAAAGGCGCCGGAGGGCGGGAAATTGGTGTGGATCGCCGCCGTGGTCGCCAGCACGTTCGGCACTGCATAAGGCCCGGTGGCGTGCACCGGCACGCGGTTGGCGACGGTCGGCCCCCAACTCGCATAGGCGCCGGTGTCGTAGTCGCCATGAAAGACGAAGCGCACCAGAAGCCCCGCCGCATCGGCACCGGCGCTGGCGGTGATACGGGCGGGATGGCGCTTGGTGGTCGCCGCCATGCTTTCACGGCGCGTATAGACCCAGCGCACCGGCCGGCCGGTCTTCCATGCGGCGATGGCGATCAGCGGCTGCACGGAAAGATCGAGCTTGCCGCCGAACCCGCCTCCCACGGCGGTCGGGATGATGCGCACCTGCTCCGGCGCGATGCCGAGAATGGGGGCGATTTCGTCGCGATCCATATAGGGCGTCTGGGTGCAGGCGGTGATCTCGATGCGATCGCCGACGCGCTGCGCCCACCCCGCCTCGGGCTCGATATAGGCATGCTCCACCGCCGAGGTGGTGACGTCGATGGACGCCTCAACAGCCACCGCCGCCGCGATATCGCCCCGCGCCACACGCCCGCGCACCAGCACGTTGCCCGGCGTGTGGCCGTGCAGATCGATGCCCCCCTCGGCGAAGGTGACCTCCGGTAGCACCTGCCATTCGATCGGCACGTCCGCATCCCCAATCACCGCCAGCGCCTCCGCGGTGCCGACCAGCGCGCAAACCGCCTCGCCGCGATGGCGCACATATCCCTCCGCCAGCACGGGCTGGTCCTTGCCGGTGGGGTAGATGCCGTAGAGGTTCCGCCCCGGCACGTCCCGCGCCGTCAGGATGCAGGCGAGTCCGGGATGGGCCGCCAGCAATGCCGCCATATCGCCAAGCGTGAAGCGCGCATGGGCATGCGGGCTG
>CAIYPH010000278.1 GCA_903928045.1 uncultured Rhodospirillales bacterium | reverse complement strand
GTGTGGTAATTCTCTTCATGGCGTTGCTCTCCTTTGAGGATTCGACACCCCGAGCCTAACGGCTCAAGGCGGGCAACGCCGACCAACCTATTTCAACATCGGGCGGGACATCCCCGCCGGCCCCGCCGTCACGCCCTTGCGCCCCGAACCGCGCCCCGAGCCGCGGCCGGAACCGCGGCCGAGCCGCAGCGAACCTCGCGAATTCCGCAACGAGGCCCGCTCCAACCTCCCCCGCGGCGGCGCGCGCGTCGGCGTGATGCCGCTGCAGATGGTCAACACCACCGAGGAAGAGGCGCATCTCTCCACCGGTCTGGCCGATGAAATCACCTCCGCCCTCGCCCGCTTCCGCTGGATGTTCGTGGTGTCATCCAGCTCGCTCGCCCGCTTTGCCACCGGCTCGCGCGACGAGACGGCGATCCGGCGCAATTTCAGCATCGATTTCCTGCTCGACGGCACCATCCAGCGCACTGGCGCCCGGCTGCGCATCGGGCTGCGCCTGCTCGATCTGCGGGCCGGCAACCAGATGGTCTGGGCGCGCCGCTTCGACCGCGACAGCAATGACCTGCTGACCCTCCAGGACGACATCGCCGCCGAAGTGGTGGCGCAGATCGACCCGGAAATCCTGCTCATCGAGGCCCAGCGCGTCAGCGCCCGCCCCTCGCAGGACCCATCGGCCTATGACCTCGTGCTCCGCGCCATTCCGCTGATCACCCGGCTCGAAAAGCCGCTGTTCATGCAGGCCGGCGAACTTCTGCGCCAGGCCGTCGGCCAGGAGCCGGAATACGCCGCTGCCCACGCCTGGTTCGCCTTCTGGCAGATGTTCCTGGTCGGCCAGGGCTGGTCCGACGCCCCCGCCGAAGTGATGGGCGAGGCCGGCCGCCTCGCCGAGCGCGCCATCATGCTCGACCCGCAGGACGCCAAGGCCCTCACCATCGCCGGCCATGTCCGCGCCTTCCTGCATCACCGCATGCGCGAGGCGCTCACCCTGCATGACCGCGCCCTGACCCTGAACCCCAACCTCGCGATGGCCTGGGCTTTCTCGGCGATGACCTTCACCTATCTCGGTGACCTCGCCGAGGCCGACAAGCGGATCACCCGCTACAAGCGCCTCTCCCCGCTCGATCCCCACGCCTTCTTCTATGATGGCATCATGATCTACATCGCCCTGCTGCGGCACGACTACGAGCAGGCCGCCACCGTCGGGCGCATGGTTACGGAGATGAACCTCTCCTTCTCCTCCACCCAGAAGCCCTATCTCGCCGCCCTCGGCCATCTCGGCCGCTTGGACGAATGTGCCCCGGTGCTGAAGCGGCTGCTGGAGATTCAACCGGATTTCTCCATCGAATCCTTCAAGGTCTCCAGCCCTTTCGAACGGCCGGAAGACCTGGACTGCGTCCTCGCCGGCCTGCGCGCGGCTGGCGTGCCGGAATCCTCCCCGCGCCCGGCGTGATCAGGCCCGCGTCGCCGTGAACACGCCGGCGAGCACAATCAGGCTCGCCGCGAGTACCGTGCCGGTGATCGGCTCCCCCAGCAGCAGCCGGGCCAGTACCAGGCCGGAAACCGGTTGCAGAAACTGCAACACACCGATCCGCGCGATCCCGCCCTGCCCAAGTGCCCAGTACCAAATCACGTAACCCAGCATCGAGACGCCAAGCGACAAATAGGTCACCCCCGCCCAGGCCGGCAGCGAAATCGCGCCCCAGGCGATCCCCGCGAACATCCAGGGCGCGAAGGGCAGAAACACCAGCGTCGCCAACGCAATCCCCCAATAGGTCGTCCCCTGCGAGGGATACCCCGCCTGCGACAGCCGCGCCCCCGTGACATAGCCGGTGGAGGCAATGGCGGCCGAACCGACGCAGATCGCATCGCCCAGCAGGCTCGCCTCCCCGCCCGGCGCGGCGCGACCGAAAATCAGCAGCGCCTCCCCGGCGATCGCGATCGCGCATCCCGCCCACCACATCCCGCCAGGCCAGCGCCGGTCCACCAGATTGGCGATCGCGCCGGTGAACACCGGCAGCATCGCGAGGATCATCCCGGCATGGATCGCCGAAGTGTGCGACACTCCGTAGCTGAAAATCACGGGAAAGCCGATGAACCCGCAAAACGCGCACAGCGCCATCAAGCCAAATTCCCGCCACGCCCGCGGCAACGGCACCCGAAACACCAGCGCCAGCACCACCCCGACCGGCGCCGCGATCGCCGCCCGCAACGCCGACATCGGCAGCGGCGGAATCTCCGTCACCGCCAGCTTTGTGCCCACCGGCGAACCGCCCCAGAAAATCACCGCGAACAGCGCCGCCCCCAGCACGATCGGGCGCATCAGCCCGCCTTCGCCCGCACGAGGCCCAGCACCCTGCCATCCAGCACCGCCAGCCCCACCGCCACCAGCGCCATTCCCCCCATCTGCTGCCCGCTCAGTCGCTCGCCGAGAACACCGATCCCCAGCAGAATCGCGGTGATCGGGCTGAGGAACGTCACCAGCACCACATTCGTCGCTCCCGCGGTCGCGAGGATGCGGTAGAAAATCGAGTAGGCCAGCGCCCCGGTCAGCAACCCCATCGCCAGGATCGCGCCAACCGCCGTCCACGACGGCGGCGCCAACGTCCATGGCCGGTCGATCACCAGCGCCAGCGGAATCAGCATGATCGCCGACGTGCTCAACTGCCCCGCCGCGGTCGTCATCGCATGCAGCCCGAGCGGCGCGAACCGCCGGCCATAAATCCCGGCATAAGCGTACCCAAGCGATGCCCCCAGGCACGCCAGCGCCCCCAGAATGCCCGCCGCCGAGAAGCTGAACGTCCCGCCGCCCAGCATCACCGCCAGTCCGGCAAACCCGATCAGCACCCCCACGGCATGCCGCCACGTCATCCGCTCATCCGCGGTCAGCCAATGCGCCAGCACCACCGTGAACAGCGGCGATGTCGCGATCAGCACCGAGGCCAACCCGGTCGCGACGAACGGGCTGGCAAACGCAAGCAGGATGAACGGCCCGGCGTCGTTGAACACGCCCATCAGCACGAACTGCCCCCAGGTCCGCCGCCCCCGCGGCAATCTCGCGCCCGCCTGGCGCATCGCCAGCAACAAGGCCCCCGCCGCAAGCGTCACCTTCACCGCCGCAATGCTGAACGGCGGCACTTCGCGCGTCGCGAACGAGAGAAACAGGAACGTGCTGCCCCACAGCACCGACAGCACGAGCAGCAGCGCCCATTCGAGCGCCGTCATCGTGCGGTTCATGCGCTTCTCCCCCCAATCAGAAGACAAGCAAGCGGTTCTTTTTTGAAAAAAAGAACCAAAAAACTTCTATCCGTTTGGCGTCACACCCTCCCGGGAGAGTGCACGCC
>CAIYPH010000277.1 GCA_903928045.1 uncultured Rhodospirillales bacterium | reverse complement strand
TCGCAGACCATGGTCTGGAAATTCACCAGCGCTTCCAGGCGCCCCTGGGCGATTTCGGCCTGGTAGGGGGTGTAGGCGGTGTACCAGCCCGGGTTTTCCAGGATGTTGCGCAGGATCACCGGCGGGGTGTGGGTGCCGTGGTAGCCGAGGCCGATCAGGGACTTCTTGATCACATTGCGCTCGGACAGCGCGCGCAGCTCGGCAATCGCGCCAGCCTCGTCGATCGCCTCCGGCAGGTCCATCGCCTGCTGGGCGCGGATGCTGCCGGGCACGGTGCGCGCCGCGAGGTCATCGAGCGTGGCCGCCCCGGTCGCTTCCAGCATTTCGCCGATCTCTGCCTCAGAGGGCGCGATGTGGCGGCTGACGAAACTGTCCTGCGCTTCGAGGAGCGCGAGTTCGGCTAGGGCGGTCATGGCGGGGATGTCCCTGTTGAGCGGTGGTAGTAGATGAAGGGAAGCGGTTCTTTTTTGAAAAAAAGAACCAAAAAACTTTTATCCGATTGCTTCGCGCTCTCCTGGGGAAGGGCGGAGCAAAACGGATAGAAAGTTTTTGCTTCCTTCCTCCTAGAGCGTGGCGAGAAACGCCTCATAGCCGGCCTCGTCCATCAGCCCGGCGAAGGCGGCTGCATCGGCGAGGCGGAGCTTGAAGAACCAGGCGCCGGAGGTGGCTTCGCGGTTGACCAGCGCGGGCTCGTCAACGATGGCGGCGTTGGATTCCACCACGGTGCCGGTGAGCGGCGAATAGACGTCGGAGGCGGCCTTCACGCTCTCCACCACGGCGCAGGCCTCGCCTTCCTCAACCGCGCGGCCGGCCTCCGGCAGTTCGACGAACACCACGTCGCCGAGCGCCTCCTGGGCGTGCTCGGTGATCCCGACGGTGGCGACACCGTCTTCAAGGCGCACCCATTCATGGTCTTTGGTGAAGCGGGTTTCGGACATGTGGCGTTTCCTTCAGCGAACGTAGGTGTGGGGAACGAAAGGCATGGGGGCGACGCGGGCGGGCAGCGGCTTGCCGCGCACCATGAGGAAGATGGCGGTGCCGTCAGCGGCATGGGCGCGATCGACGTAGCCCATGGCGACCGGGGCGTTGCAGGAGGGGCCGAAGCCGCCCGAGGTGATTTCGCCGATCCGCGCGCCGTTGGCATCGACGATCTCGGTATGGCCACGGGCCGGGGCGCGGCCCTCCGGCTGGATGCCGACGCGCAGGCGGGGGGCGCCGTTATCGAGCATGGCGCGCACCTTGTCGGCGCCAACGAAGCTCCAGTCGATCTTGCGGCGCTTCTGGATCACCCAGGTGAGGGCGGCTTCGACGGGGTTGGTGGTCTCGTCGATGTCGTTGCCGTAGAGGCACAGCCCGGCTTCCAGCCGCAGGCTGTCGCGCGCGCCGAGGCCGATCGGCATCACCTCGGGCTCCGCCAGCAGGGCGCGGGCGATGTCGGTGGCGCGGTCGCCGGGAATGGAAATTTCGACGCCGTCCTCGCCGGTATAGCCGGAGCGGGAGACCAGACACTCTGCGCCAAGAATTGTGGCCGGGGTGACGCCCATGAAGGGCAGTGCGGCGACTTCGGGGGCGAAGCGCGCGAGCACGGCGACGGCGGCGGGGCCTTGCAGGGCCAGCAGCGCGCGATCCTCGTGGCGCTCCAGGGTGACGCCGGCGGGCAGATGGGCCGCGATGTGCGGCAGATCGACGTGCTTGCGGCTGGCGTTCACCACGATGAACAGCCGGTCATCACCGAGATTGGCGACCATCAGGTCGTCCATGATGGTGCCTTCCGGCGTCATCAGCAGGGTGTAGCGCTGGCGGCCGGGCTTGAGGCCGATCATGTCGCCGGGCACCAGGGCTTCGAGCGCGGCGGCGGCGCCGGCGCCGTGCAGGCTGGCCTGGCCCATATGCGAGACGTCGAACAGCCCGGCCTTGGCGCGGGTGTGCAGGTGCTCGCTCAGCACGCCGGCGGGGAATTGCACCGGCATGGAGTAGCCGGCGAAGGGCACCATCTTGCCCCCGAGCTCACGGTTGAGCGCATCGAGGGGGGTGGTGTTCAGCGTCGCTTCGGACACGGCAGGTCTCCGCACACGGGTCGCCTGCCGGCGGAATACCGGCAGGATCGACCCCCCTCTGTCGCGGAACCTGAGAGATTCAGGCGCCTTCTGGCGGCGCCCTTACTCCGTCGGTGCGGCTCTCGGTGGAGCCGGCTTTCCAGAGATCCTTTCTCCCCGGGCGGTCCTTTGTGCCTGAGCGTTTCCGGGGGCCGGTTGCGCCTTCGGCGGTGGCTTGCGCCACTGCTCTCCCGCCAGGGATATTTCGAACAACCGGTTTATGGACGCTCCGGCGGCGCCGTTCAACCCGCGATTTTCTGTATTCCGCCGAGTGGAGCAAGACCGGCATCAGCCGGCCCATCGCAGCAAGGCAGTTTCACAACGAGACAGCGAGACAGCGAGAAGTGGTGTGTTCCATGGAGGGCCGGACCGGTGGTCGGGTGCATCTTTCTCGCTGTCTCGCTGTCTCGTTGTTCAACTTCGCTTCTTGGGGCGGCGGGTGCGCCGTTCAACCCGCCGTCTTCGGCGGTGGGGCGATATAGGCGCCGGCGCGGTCGGGATCGACGGCGCGGACCACGTAATCCTCGGCGGTCGGCTCGTAGAGCGACCACAGCCGGGCGAGTTCGAGCAGCGGCGTGTCGTGTGCATCCACCCGCAAATCCACGAAGGGGAAGGTCTCGCGGTCCACCACCAGCAGGGCGGCGGAGGCGATGGCGGCGATTTCGCCGCCCGCGGCTTCGCCGGCCTGGATGGCAGCGATCAGGCGGGTGGCGAGGGCGGCGGCGGGGGTAGCCTCGAAGGCGGCGACCATGGCGCGGGGCATGGCGCCGTCGCGGATGATGTTGCCGATCGCCACGCAATCGCGCCCTTCGGCCTCGCCGTGGGCAAGGCGGACCTTGGCGCCGGTGTAGGCGCCGGTGCGGCCCTGGGCATCGATGGCGGCGAGCTGGCGCCAGGCGTGGTGGGGCGTGCCGGCGGCGGCGGCGCGGATGGCATCGGGGGCGGAGAGGCCGTGGGCCATGAGTTCCAGCATCATTGGGCCGAGTCGTGGGTCCGTCCGGTGCTGGGTCAGCACGGCGCCGACACCGGCGCGGGCGAACTGGCAGCGGGCGCCGACGCCGATGGCCGAGGTGGTGACGACGGCGCCGAGCTGGCCGGTGCGGGCGCAGCGGCCGAGGAGGGAGAAGGTCATGCGATATGCTCCATGACCGCCCTGGCGCTCTCCTGCCAGGAGACCGGGCGGAATTCGGTGGCGACGCGGCGGGTCCAGGCGGCGAGGTCCTCGCGGTTTTCGAGCGTGGCGCGGATGAGCGCGGTGGCGCCGGGGACGTCCTCGGGGTCGAAATAGCGGGCGAGATCGCCGCCGGCTTCGGGCAGTGAGGTGGCGTTGGAGATGAGGCAGGGCTTGCCGAACGCCAGGCTTTCGGTGACCGGCAGGCCCCAGCCCTCGTAGTGCGAGGGGAAGAGGGTAAAGAGGCAGCCGCGGTAGAGGGCGGCGAGGTCGGCGTCGGAGGGCTGGTCGATCAGGCGGATATGGCCGCCGAGGAAGACGGTGTTGTGCAGCATGGCCATGAGGTCGCCGCTTTGGGCGCCCGGCTTGCCGGCGAAGACCAAAGTGGGGACGGCGCCGGGCGGCATGGTGTCGAGCAGGCGGCGCCAGACTCGGAAGAGCAGGAGGTGGTTCTTGCGCGCCTCGATGGTGGAGACGAACAGCACGTAGGAACCGGGGGCAGGCAGGCCGGGGCTCTGGGTGCCCTCCGCCTGGCCGCTGAAGCCGGTGCCGATGGGGATGGGGTGGATCGCGTCGCGCAGGGCGATGGCGTTGGTGGCGGCGTGGGCGGTGGCTTCGCCGGCGGCGGAGCGGGAGATCGCCATCAGCCGGTCGCAGAGGGGCAGCATGCCGTCGAGCCAGGTGCCGAACCGGCGGGTGAGGCCGGGATCGACGTATTCCGGCCGGCGGACAGGGATGATGTCGTAGACCAGCAGCGCCACGCGTAGCCCGTGGCGGGACGCCAGGCGGGCGATGAAGGCCGGGTAGTCGCTATGGACGAAGGCGGCGCCGGGGATGAACAGCATGTCGCCCGGCGTCACCTCGGCGGCGAAGCGGGCGCGGTCGCCTTGGGCGGCGTCGGCTTGGGTGCGGCGCAGGGCGCCGATGGCGAGGCGCAGCGTGGCGCGCAGGGCGGCGCCGGCGGCGGAGAGCGCCTGGACCTGGGATTTCAGCATCAGCACCAGCGGCGCCCGCAGGTCCGGCGGCAGGCGGCCGAGGAGGCCGCGCAGGCGGGCGCTTTCCGCGGCCTGGGGCGCGCTGGCCGGGCGGGCGGCGGCTTCGGTCAGCCCGGCGAACAGGGCGACGATGGACGCCCAGGGCACCACGGCGAGCGTGTCGTGCAGGCGGTCATGCCGGACGAAGGCGATCGGCGCGGATGGCTCGCGGCCGAGCATGGCCTGGCACAGCTCGAAGGCCAGCCGCTGAATGCCGGTGGGGCGGCGGCCGCCGGAGGCGGCGAACACGAAGAAATCCTCGACGTCGATCCAGATGCGCACGCTAGGGCCTGGGGTTGGAGGATGGGATCAGTTCTTTTTTGAAAAAAAGAACCAAAATACTTTTATCCATAGGCTTCGGAGTGTCCCCGGACAGCCGTGA
>CAIYPH010000276.1 GCA_903928045.1 uncultured Rhodospirillales bacterium | reverse complement strand
TTCCTCCGCCAAGAGTGGTTTTGCCTCTGCGCCAAGCAAGATGCAGGCTTGCCTAGCGGGCATGACCCATTCATGGTTATCCGTCCGTGGCACGGCCTGTAACGGGATGTGACCACCAGACTACAAACAGGGAGACTGATACATGCTATCGCGTCGTTCAGCATTCAAAGCCGCCGCAGGGATTGCGGCCACGGCCACCATGGGTGTCGCCACCGGCGCCCAGGCTGCCGACAAGGTCGTCAAGGTCGGTATGGACCTCTCGCTGACGGGCGCCGACTCCGAGTCGGCCATCCGCACCGGCAACGGCGCCATCCTCGCCTTCGAGGAAGCCAACAAGTACAAGGAAGTTCCGGGCATCATGTTTGATGCCGTGAAGTTCGACGACGGCACCGCGACCGCCGGTCAGTATGACCCGGCCCAGGCCGCCACCAACGCCCGCAAGATGGTGTCCGACAAGAACTACATCGCGGCCCTCGGCCCGCAGATGTCCGGCGCCGGCAAGGCGATGAGCCCGATCCTCTCCGAGGGTAACCTGGCGATCATCACCCCGTCCTCGACCAACCCGGACATCACCGACCCGAAGTTCGCCGCCCAGTATCGCCCCAAGGGCAAGGCGATCTACTTCCGCACCGTGACGACCGACGCCTACCAGGGCCCGAACATGGCCAACTACATGGCCAAGACCGTCGGCATCAAGTCGGTCTACCTGCTCGACGATTCCGGCGCCTATGGCGTGGGCATCTGCGACAGCTTCGAGCGCCGCTGCAAGGAACTCGGCGTTACCGTGATGGGCCGTGACCGTCTTGACCCGAAGGCCGCCGACTACTCGGCCGTTCTGACCAAGATCAAGTCGCTGAACCCTGACCTGCTCTACTACGGCGGCGTCGGCCAGGCCGGCGTGAAGCTGGCGAAGCAGGCCTACGAAATCGTCCCCAAGATGGTGAAGGCCGGCGGCGACGGCATCCTTGGCACCGAAATGCTCAAGGGCGTTGGCGTCCCCGCCGTCGACGGCTGGTATGCGACGCTCGCTTCGCCGCATAAGGTCGAGGGCGACCAGCAGATCAAGGAATTCTCCGACAAGTTCCGCGCCCGCTTCAAGGACAGCCCCGACGATTACACCCTCACGATGTATGTCGCCGCGCGCGCCATCATCGAGACGGTGAAGGTGCTGACCGCGACTGGCAAGCCGGTCAACCGTGACACCGTCCGCGACGGTCTGCAGTCGATCCGCATGACCCAGTCGCTGATCGGGCCGGTGGAATTCGACGAGAACGGCGATCTGAAGAACAAGGTCATCTCCGTGTTCAAGATCACCAAGGACCCGTCGAAGCCGCTCGACAGCATCGACGACCAGTACAAGTACATGGGCATCGCGCCGATGTCCTGAGGCCTCTGGCCTAGCGACAAAGGGCCCGGGACGGGCGATCCGTCCCGGGCCTTTTGATGCCGGGCCAATATCGCGGCGGGCATTGCGTGCCCGTTCCCGGCATTCGATCCGAGGTATTGCGATCGAACCTGCCGACCACCTGCAAAGTTGGCTCCGTACATCCCGGTTACGTGGATTGGGGACTTGAGAATGACTTCTGGCGATCTGTTCCTGCAACAGCTGATCAACGGGTTGAACCTCGGCGCGATGTACTCGCTGCTCGCCCTTGGCTTCACCCTCGTCTATGGCATCATGGAGTTGATCAACTTCTCGCACTTTAACGTCTTCATGGTCGGCTGCTTCATCGCGCTCGGCGTGCTGAAGCTCATGGGCATGGACGGACAGGCCGTCATCCTCCACGGGTTGCCGCTGATCGGCGTGCTGGTCCTGACGTTCCTGATCACCATGGTCTCCACCGGCATGATCGGCGTCGGTATTGAGCGTCTCTTGTTGCGGCCATTGCGCGCGGTGACCGGACCGGCGGCCATGATCCTGACGATCGGCGTCTCCTATATCCTGTTCAACATCATCCTGATCGGCATCGGAGGCGACACCCGCAACTTCGCCAATCCGCTGCCCTCCGTCAGCTGGAACATCGGTGGTGCGGTGCTGCGCATGCGTGACCTGCTGATCTGGGGCATCACCATCGTGCTGATGCTCGGCCTGACCTATTTCGTGAATTACACCCGCCTCGGCAAGGGCATGCGCGCCACCGCGCAGGACCCCGAGGCCGCCCGCATGATGGGCGTCGAGGTGGATAGCGTGGTCGGCCTGTCCTTCTTCATTGGCTCGGCCCTCGCCGGCGCCTCGGGCCTGATCTTCGGGCTCTATTATAACTACGCGAAGGTCGACATGGGCTTCGCCGCCGGCCTGCGCGCCTTCACCGCGGCCGTGCTCGGCGGCATCGGCAACGTGCCGGGCGCCATGCTCGGCGGCGTGCTGATCGGCCTGATCGAGGCCGGTTCGAGCCAGCTCATCGGGCAGCTCTGGGCTGACGTCGTCATCTTCTCGATCCTCGTGATCGTCCTCGTCTTCCGCCCCGCTGGCCTGCTCGGCCGGCAGGCGCCGAACAAGTCCTAGGAGGGCGCCGCGCCATGGCATCCGCGATCATCACCCTCGTCAACCGTCCCTTCGCCTCCTGGAGCCAGGAAAAGCGCCAGTTCTGGGCGACCGTACTGCTCGCCGCCGTCTTCGCGATCTACCCGCTGCTGACCGATGACGACGCCAACATCGACACCATCGCCAACGCGATGTCCTACGCCACGCTGGCGCTGGGGCTGAACATCGTGGTCGGCTTTGCCGGCCTGCTCGACCTCGGCTACGCCGCCTTCTTCGCGATCGGTGCCTACTACTACGGCATCTTCACCGCCTATCAGATCATGCCGCCATGGTCCGAGGCCTGGGCGCCGCTGGCCTATGTCGGCCTGGTCGAGAAGATCAACCAGGGCGGACCGGATCTCGTCCACTTCACCATGAGCTTCTGGCTGGCCCTGCCTACCGGGGCGCTGGTGGCCGGCTTCTTCGGCGTGCTGTTCGGCGCGCCCACCCTGAAGCTGCGCGGCGACTACCTCGCCATCGTCACCCTCGGTTTCGGCGAGATCGTGCCGATCCTCGCCAGCAACATGGAAAGCGTCACCAACGGTGCCGCCGGCCTCAACGGCGTCAAAGGCCCGACCATTCCCGCGATCAAGGCCATCGGCTTCAGTGGCTACAGCTTCGGCGTCGATGCCACCCCGTACTACTATGTCGGCATGGCCCTTGTGGCGCTGCTGATCTTCTCCTCCATCCGCCTGCGCGACAGCCGCATCGGCCGCGCCTGGATGGCGATCCGCGAGGATGAGACCGCCGCTTCCGCGATGGGCATCAACCTGCGCAACTTCAAACTGCTGGCCTTCGCCATCGGCGCCTCCTTCTCCGGCTTTACCGGCGTGTTCTTCGTCTCGAAGTTGCAGGTGGCGACGCCGGAAATGTTCAACTTCTCGGTCTCCTCCATGCTGATTGTGATGGTGGTGCTGGGCGGCATGGGCAGCGTGTGGGGCGTGGTGCTGGGCGCGGGGCTGCTGCAGCTGCTGCAAACCTGGATCCTGCCGCAGACCACCAACGTGCTGCATGACATCGGCCATTCCATCGGCAGCGACATGCTGGTCGCCGCTGACCTCGTGCAATGGACCCAGATGTTCTTCGGCATCATCATCGTGGTGATGATGCTGTTCCGCCGCGACGGCCTGATCCCGGCCACCCGCGCGCAGCCGAAGCTCGAGATGGAGGAGCAGCACGCCGACGTGACGCGTGGCGGCTTCATCAACGTCAACCGCATTGAGAAATGGAACCCCGGCACCGGCAACGCGCTGGAAATCAAGGACGTCACCGTGCGCTTTGGCGGGCTGGTGGCGCTCAACAAGGTGAACCTCACCATCCCCGCCGGCGGCGTGGTGGCGGTGATCGGGCCGAACGGCTCGGGCAAGTCCACCCTGTTCAACGCGATCACCGGCCTGGTGCCCTCCGAGGGCAGCATCAAGTTCGAGGGGGCCGAGCTGATCGGCCTGCGTCCGGACGAAGTGCTGGCGAAGGGGGTTGCGCGTACCTTCCAGAACATCCGCCTCTTCCCCAAGCTGACGGTGCTGGAGAACGTGCTGATCGGCCAGCATTGCCGGCTCAAGACGCTGCCTTTCGGCGCCATTTTCCGCCCGCCGTCGGCCAAGGCGGAGGAGGCCGGGGCGCTGCGCAAGGCGCTCGACATCATCGGACTGTTCGGCAACCGGCTCACGCCGCGCGCCAACCATGCGGTGGCCGGCCTGTCCTACGCCAACCGCCGCCGCGTTGAGATCAGCCGTGCGCTCGCCTCGCGGCCGCGCATCCTGCTGCTCGACGAACCGACCGCGGGCATGAACCCCAACGAGACCCTGGAACTCGCCGAGCAGATCGGTGAACTGAACGCCATGGGCCTCACCATCCTGATCATCGAACACAAGCTCGACGTCGTGACCCGACTGGCGAACCGCGTGACCGTGCTCGACCATGGCGATGTCATCGCCGAGGGCACGGCAGACGAGGTGCAGCGCAACGAGGAGGTGCTGACCGCCTATCTCGGCCGTGCCCATCGCGCCAAGATCGAAGCGCAGGACGCCGCGGCCAAGGAGAACGCCAATGACTAAGGACGATATTCTCCTCGATTTCCGCGGCATCAACACCTTCTACGGCGATCTGCACGCCCTGAAGGACGTCAGCTACACCATCAAGCGGGGCGAGATCATCGCCCTGCTCGGCGGCAACGCCTGCGGCAAATCCACCACCATGAAGACCATCATGGGCGTGGTGAAGCCGGCGACCGGCACGCTGACCTTCGATGGCGAGAACATCCTCGGCCTCACCCCGGCGCAGCGCGTGATGCGCGGCATCGCGCCGGTACTCGAGTCGCGGCGCCTGTTCCCGCGCATGACGGTCTACGAGAACCTGGAAATGGGCGCCTATACCCGCAAGAAGGGCCCGGAATACGACCAGGACCTGGAGCGCGTCTATTCGCTGTTCCCCCGCGTGAAGGAACGCCGCAACCAGATCTCCGGCACTCTCTCGGGTGGCGAGCAGCAGATGGTGGCAATCGGCCGCGCCTTGATGGCCCGCCCGCGCCTGCTGTGCATGGATGAGCCCTCGATGGGCCTGTCGCCGCTGTTCGTCGAGATGGTGTTCGACATCATCAAGGAGATCAACAAGCAGGGCACCACCATTTTCATGGTGGAGCAGAACGCCTCGATGGCGCTGTCGATCGCCCATCGCGGCTATGTGCTGCAAACCGGCGTGGTGGTGCTGCAAGGCGATGCGCGGGATCTTGAAGCCAATCCGCTGATCCGCGAGGCCTATCTCGGGGAGATGAAGGTGGAATCGGACGCCTGATCGGCGCAGCCGCCGCAATGAATGGCAGCGTGACGCTGCGGCTACTGGGGGAGGACCGCCGGATCACCGGCGGTCCTTTCGACTCCTGGGGTGGCGAGGGCATCGGCGTTTGCCTTGATCCCGGTGCGCGGCTACGGCCGCGGGCGACGATCGATCTGCCGGTGGAGGATTACACCGCGCCGACGCAGGACGCCCTGGTGGCGGGGCTTGCGGCGCTGCTGGAGACGTGGCGCACGGGGAATGCCGTGGTGCATGTCGGCTGCCGCGCCGGCTTCGGGCGCACCGGTACCTACATCGCGGCGCTTGCGCGCCTCGCTGGGCATGATGACCCTGTCGGCTGGACGCGGCGGCACTACAACCCCGAGGCGGTCGAGACACCAGCGCAGGCGAACGCGGTGGCGGCGCTCGATCCCGGCGCGGTCTGGGCCGCCTACCGCTCGTCAATCGGTGAAGAGATGACCATGTACGCGCTCTACTATTACCCGGACAACGCCAGCACCTTCATCCACATGCTGCTGCGCGAACTCGGCGTGCCGTTCGAACTGCGGCTGGTCGATCGGAAATCGGACGCGCATCACAGCGCCGAATATCTGCGCCTCAACCCGCTCGGGCAGATCCCGGTGCTGGTCGATGGCGACCTCGTGCTCACCGAGACGGCGGCGATCGCGCTGCATCTGGTGGACCGGCACCCCGAATGCGGTCTTGCCCCGGCGCTGGGCACACCGGCGCGGGCGCATTTCTACAAATGGATGATGTATCTCACCAACACCTTGCAGCCCGAGCATCTCAAGCGCGCCTATCCGCATCGCCATGTCAGCAACCCCGACGCGATCGAGGATGTCCGCGCCACCGCCTTCCGCCGGCTCGACGGGATGTTCGACTTCATCGAGGCGGAACTGGGAGCGGGGCCTTTCCTGCTGGGGGAGACGGTGTCGGCGGCGGATTTCTTCCTGTTGATGCTGGTGATGTGGGGCTCGCGCATGGCGCGGCGCCCGGCAACCCTGCCGAGGATTGGTGCGCATGCGGCGCGCATGCTGGCCCGCCCGGCGGTCGCCGCAGCGCTGGCGGCGGAGGGGCTGTCCCCGCCGTTCGTGTGAGTGCGGCCTACTGGTTGCGGGCGATCAGGATCTGGCCGACATCGGTCCAGCCGGCTCGGAACCCGGTTTCGCAATAGGCCAGGTAGTATTCCCACAGCCGCTTGAACCGCTCATCGCAAGGCCGCCGGCGCACCGCACTGTCGGCCTTGATGCGCGGCCAGGCCGCCTGGAAGCTGTCCTGCCAGCGCGCCAGCGTCTCGGCATAATCGAGACCGAACCAGTGCTCCTCGCCCCACGCGAGACCGGCTTTCATGATCGCCTGCTTCAGGCGGCGCTTCGAGGGGAGCATGCCACCGGGGAAGACGTGGCGCTGGATGAAATCGGCGCCTTTTCGGTAGTTCTCGAACAGGCGGTCGGCGATGGTGATGACCTGGATGCCGGCCACCCCGTTGGTGCGGAGACGGTCGCGGATGGTCGTGAAGTAGATGGGCCAGAATTTCTCGCCAACCGCCTCGAACATCTCGATGGAGGCGATGCGGTCGAAGGTGCCCTCGACGTCGCGATAATCTTGCAGGCGCAGATCAACGCGTTGATCAAGGCCGGCGGCCTGCATGCGGGCTTGGGCAAATTCAAGCTGCGAGGGGGAAAGTGTCAGGCCGACGACGTTGCAGCCGTAGTCGCGCGCCGCCACCTCGGCGAAACCACCCCAGCCGCAACCGATCTCAAGCACGCGCATGCCGGGCGTGAGCTGCAGGAGCTGGCAGAGGCGATGCACCTTCTCGAGTTGCGCCTCCTCCAGGGAGAGCGACGCATTGCCGCCGAAATGGGCGGAGGAATAGAACATCGTGGGATCGAGCCAGGCCGCGTAGAAGTCATTGCCGAGATCATAGTGGTCGACGATGTTGCGCTTGGCGCCGCCGCGGCTGTTGGGGCGCAGGAGATGGAGCAGCTTGGCGATGAGCCGCTTGAGGCGGCGGCCGTTCAGGGTCTCCTCCCACTCCTCCTCGTTGATGTAGGCGAGCGACATGATGGCGCGGATGTCGGGGCTCGACCACATCCCGTCGATATAGGCTTCGGCGAGGCCTAGGCTGCCGCCGGTGGCGAGGCGGGCGACGGCGCCGGGGTGATTGATGATGATTTCGGCATGAGGCGACTCGGTCGCGATCGCGCGATGGCGCGAGCCATCGGGAAACACCATCTCGAGCGTGCCGACCCTGAGTTTCGCTGCCATATGCAGCAGGAAGCGCAGCCGCCGATCGCGGGGTTTCGCCCCGTCGGACTCGATGTCCGTGTCTTGCCCGGTCACGCCAGTCAATGCATCAGGCACCGTTCCAGCCTTCCCTCTCAAATGTGGCGCCTCGATGACGCTCTGACAGAAATTTAACCCTCATTCCGCGGTGCTTCCAAGCCCCCCGCGGTTGATTGAGGCGAAAGCCGCTAGCGCGCGCTCGCGGCCGGTGGCGAGGTCGATGATGGGGGAGGGGTAGAGCGGTGGGCGCTGCGTCGGCGGTGCGTTCCAGGGGGCGTGAATGAAACGGTCATGCACTGTCGCAAGCTCGGGTACCCAGGCGCGAACGTAGGCACCGCCAGCGTCGAATTTTTCGCCCTGGAGAACGGGATTGAAAATGCGGAAATAGGGTGCCGCGTCGGCGCCGCTGCCGGCGACCCATTGCCAGGAGGCGGCATTGGCGGCGAGGTCGGCGTCGACCAGCGTATCCCAGAACCAGGCCTCGCCGTGCCGCCAGTCTATCAGTAGATGCTTCACCAGGAAGCTCGCGACGATCATGCGCACCCGGTTGTGCATCCAGCCGGTGGCCCAGAGTTCGCGCATCCCGGCGTCGACGATGGGGATGCCGGTGCGGCCGCGTTGCCAGGCGGCGAGGCCGGCGGGGTCCTCCCGCCAGGGCATATGGGCGAAGGGCGCGCGCAGAGGAGCCTCCGGTAGGTCCTGGTGATGCCACAGGAGGTGCGCCGAGAATTCGCGCCAGAGGAGTTCCGCGCGGAACTTGTCTCCGCCGGCCGTCCAGGCCTGGCGGGGAGAAAGCGTGCCGAAGGCGAGATGCGGCGACAGGCGGGACGTGGAGGCCTCGCCGGGGAAATCGCGCCTGGCGGCGTAGCTGTGCGCGGGGCCGGTGGCGAAGGCGGCCAGGGCTGCCTGCGCGCCGGCCTCGCTTGGCGTCCACGCGGTCCGCAGGCCGCCCGCCCAGTCGGGCCGGCGGGGTAGCAGGCGCCAGTCGGCCAAGGGCTCGGAGGCGGCTGGATGTGCCAGGACGTGGGTGGGCGCAGGCCGCGGTGGTGGCACCTCGCCCAGCGCGTGGAACGCGCGGGAGAAGGGGGTGAAAACGGTGTAGGGCCGCCCCGCCTGGGTAAGGAGCGCGTCGGGGTGGTGCAGCAGCGGGCCTGGGTGAATCACCAGGGGCATTGGCAGCGCTGCTTTCACCGCCCGCATCGCCTGGCGTGCCCATGGCTCCACCGGCAGGGCGGCGTGCACGGCGGTCGCACCGCATTCTGCGGCGAGGGCTGGGATGACATCCTGGTAGCGGCCCCGACGCAGGGCCAGCCGGCCGCCGATCTGGGCGAGATCGGCGGCAAGGGCTGCGAGGGAATGATGCAGCCACCAGCGCGACGCCCCTCCGGGAGCCCAGGTACCGGGGGTGGCTTCGTCATGCACATAAACCGCAAGCACCGGTTGGCCAGTGGCTACCGCGGCGGATAGGGCGGGATTATCGGCCAGCCGCAGATCGCGGCGAAACCACAGGATGACGGGCGGCAAGTTGGATTAGAGCGACACGAGCCCGCGGCGCACGCCTTGGCTCAATGCTTCGGCGCGGCTGTTCACGTCGAGCTTCGCGAACACCGCCTCTAGGTGGTACTTCACCGTATGCGCGGAAATGCCGAGGCGGCGGGCGATGACCTTGTTGCTCATGCCCTCGGCGACATGGCCGAGGATCTCGCCTTCGCGGGGGGTTAACAGGCTCGACTTACGGTTGGGCGGCATGCGGACATGCAGCCCCTCAGCAAGGGCGTTCACTGCGGCCAGCACGCGCCCGGCGGCAACCTCGCGGGGCAGCACGCCGGCGATGCCGTGATCGGCCGAGACGGCGGCGTCGTCGGTCAGCACCAGCAGCGGAGTGGCCGGCAGGTTATTCGGCAGGGTCGCGCCGTCCGGCAGGTCAAGGACCAGCACGTCGGCGTCTTCCTCCTCGGCGCGGTCTAGCACCGCTTCGAGCTGGCGCGCGCGCCAGGGATCGGCCACGCGCAGCGCGATCCGTGGCCCTTGGGCAGGCTCCATCGTCCCTATTGCGGCGTCGATCATCGGTCTCATAGTTGAAACATTGGGGCCTCCCGCGCCCCTTCGCAAGTGCGGCGTGCTTCTCCTCTTTGTAATGTCAGCGCCAGAGTGAGGTGAGGCATGGTCGGCTCTCTTCGGTGGGACAATGAGGAGAGCCCGCATGTCCTGCCCCGAACCCGCATGCCGGTTGACTTATGAGACACTGCTGGACGATGAACTGACCCATCTTTTGATGGATAGCGATGGTGTGACGCGGGCCGAACTCGTCCGCGTGCTGCAAGCCGCCGCCGCGGCGCGGCAGGATCGGCCGCAACAGCAGTAGATCGCCCGCGGACGCTCTGCTACCGATCGCTCACCATGGCATTGCGCATCGAGGTTTTCTCCGGGCACGCACTTTCCCCCATGCTCCCGGCGCTGAGCCGGCTGCGCATGCAGGTGTTTCGCGCTTGGCCCTATCTTTATCAGGGCGATCCCGAGGCGGAGGCGGACTACCTCGCCGACTTCGTCCGCGCGCCCTCGGCCGGGTTGGTGGTTGCCTTCGATGGCGACGAGGCGGTGGGGTGTTCCACCTGCGTGGCGCTGGCGGAGGAGGACGCGGGGCTGACCGCGCCTTTCGTGGCGCGCGGGATCGACCCGGCGTCAGTGTTCTATTTCGGCGAGTCGGTGTTGCGCGCGGCGTATCGCGGCCAGGGGGCGGGGGTGGCGTTTTTTCGCGCCCGCGAGGCGCATGCCCGGGCGGTCTCCGACTGCGATTTTGCCGCCTTCTGCGCGGTGGTTCGGCCGGACGATCATCCGGCGCGGCCGGCTGGCCATGTGCCGCTCGATGGCTTCTGGTGCAAGCGCGGCTTTACCCACTATCCAGACCTCATGTGCCGGATGGCGTGGCGTGAGGTTGGAATGGCGGATGAGATCGACCATACTTTATCTTTCTGGATCAAATCTTTGCACGGAAAACCTCTGCCGTGACTTCACTTCGCATCGGCCTGTGCCAATGGAAGATCGGCGCGCCGGCGGGCATTGACGGCTGGGCGGCACGGCTTGAGCGCGAGGTCACCCATGCCGCCGGGCATGGCGCGCGGCTGCTGGTGATGCCGGAATACGCGCCGCTTGAGGCGGTGGCGGGGGCGGTGCCGGATCTCGCGGGCGAACTTGCGGCGGCGCTCGATGGTGCCGAGGCGATGCTCGCCGCCGCCCGCGTGGTGGCGATGCGGCATCGGGTGTGGCTCGTGCCGGGGACTTTTGCGACGCGGCTGGGAGGGCGGGTGATCAACCGGGCGCCGCTGATCGCGCCGGATGGGCGGGTCGCCTTCCAGGACAAGCATGTGATGACGCGCTTCGAGGCCGAGGAATGGGGCGTCTCACCCGGCGCGCCGCCATCGGTTTTTGAGACCGAGTTCGGCATGATCGGCATTGCGATCTGCTTTGACTCCGAATTTCCCGCCTTGGTGCGCGCCCAGGTCGCCGCCGGCGCCTGGCTGGTTCTGGTGCCGTCCTGCACCGACACGCTCCGCGGCTTCAACCGCGTGCGCGTGGCATCGGCGGCGCGGGCGATGGAGAACCAGTGCTTCGTCGCCATGGCGCCCACCGTCGGCGAGGCGCCGTGGTGCGGCACACTGGACGCCAACCGCGGCCATGCAGCTGTGTTCGGCCCGATCGACCGCGGCTTTCCCGAGGATGGGGTGATCGCCCAGGGGCGGCTCGACGCGGGGGAGTGGGTGTTCGCCGACCTCGACCCCGCCGCGCTGGAGGTGGTGCGGCGGGATGGCGCGGTGCGCAATCATCTGAGCTGGCCGCAGGACCCGCCGGCATGTGCGGTGGTAGCGCCGGCGTGACGTTGATTTGCATTATCGCCGGAGAGGAGAGCGGCGATGCGCTCGGTGCCCGGCTTATGTTGGCGCTGCGCCAGGCGCGGCCGGATGCGGAGTTCATGGGCGTTGGCGGCATCCGGATGCAGGGGATTGGTTTTACGAGTCTTTTCCCCATGCGCGAATTGGCCGTGATGGGGCTTCTGGAAGTGCTGCCGAAGGTGGTGCAACTGCGCCGCCGTTTGAACGAGACTGCCCAAGCCATCATTGCGCGCCGACCGGACGTAGTGGTGACGATCGACAGTCCCGGATTCACGCTGCGGCTGCTGAAGCGCATCAAAGGTGCGGGATTGCGGCGGGTACATTATGTGGCGCCGCAGGTCTGGGCCTGGCGAGAAGGGCGGGTGAAGCATTTCCCCGGATTATGGGACCGGCTGCTATGCCTGCTGCCGTTCGAGCCCGCGTTTTTTCGCCACCACGGCTTGGCGGCGGAGTTTGTTGGCCACCCCGTGATCGAGTCCGGTGCCGATACCGGCGACGCCGTGCGGTTCCGGGCGAGGCATGGCGTGGCGCCGGACAAGCAGGTGCTGATCGTCATGCCGGGCAGCCGGCGAAGCGAGGTCGGGCGTCTGCTCCCCGTGTTCGGCGAGACGCTTGACCTGCTGCTGACGCGCTTTCCCGATCTCGTCCCGGTGGTGCCGGTCGCTGACGCGGTCGCCGACGCGGTTCGCGCGGGCACGCAGCTTTGGCGCGTGCAGCCGATCGTGGTGACCGAGACGGCGGATAAGTTCGACGCGTTTGCCGCGGCGTCCGCGGCGCTGGCCAAATCGGGCACCTCGACATTGGAGCTGGCCCTGGCCGGGGTGCCGATGGTGGTGGCCTACCGCGTCAACCCCGTGACCGGTTGGATCGCGCGCCGTCTGATCACGGTTGAATTTGTTTGCATTGTCAATCTGCTGGCGGGCGGTGCCGTGGTGCCGGAGCTGCTCCAGCGGGATGCCACCCCGGCCCGGCTGGCTGCGGAACTCGGACGGTTGCTGGCCGATCCAGACGCCTCGTCCGCGCAGCGTACCGGCAGTGCGGCGGTGATGGCCGGGTTGCGGCCCGCGTTCGGCCTGCCATCGGAGGCGGCGGCGCGCGAGGTACTCGCGGTTGGCGGATTTTAGGGTTTGTTCGTTCGGGGCGCGCGGCCCCCAGAGCATCTCGGCAATCCGCCGGTAAGCCTGGGCCGAGCGCGGGAAATCCCATCCAGGTAGCGGTTTGTTCATACACCTCGGGCAGGCTCGTCCGTGTCAACAATGCTCCCGGATGAATCAACACGATGAACTGGATCCTCGCGCGGTGCCGTATTGGCTGCCAGATCGCTACCTTGGCGTTGATGGGATTGCTTGGAATGGGGGTGATCGCCGGCATCGGCTGGTGGTCCGCGGGGATGGTCGATGCCAGTGACGCCCGGGTGAGCGCGATGCGGGACGCGCGGGACAAGGATGACGCCCTGCAGATCGCGCTGCTGCAAGGGCGCCGTGCGGAGAAGGATTTCCTGTTGCGTCACGACGATGCTTCGCTGCAGCGCTTCGACGCGGCGATGAAGAACGCCCGCGCCATTCTTGCCGATCTTGACGCTTTCACCGTGCGGGAACCGGTTTTGTCGCGGGAGGTTCGCACCGTCGCGCCGGAGATCGAGCGCTACGCCGCGGCATTCCAGACGGTGGTCACCGTCATGCGCAGCGCTGGGCTCACGCCGGATACGGGGCTGCTCGGCGCGCTGCGCGTCAGCGTGCACGACGTGGAGGAAGTGTTGAAGGAGGTTAAGGCGCCCGAGGTGATGGTCTCGATGCTGACGATGCGGCGCCACGAGAAGGATTTTCTGGCGCGGCTCGATCCCGCCTATGGGGTGGCGCTGCG
>CAIYPH010000275.1 GCA_903928045.1 uncultured Rhodospirillales bacterium | reverse complement strand
CCCTGGCCCGCCAGCAGGCGGCGGGTACGCGCCTCGATCACCAGTTGGTCGAAGGCGAGCGGTGCGGCGGGGGCGTCACAGATTTGGTAGGTGCCGATGGCCGAGGGCGGGATGGTCGCAAGCTGCGCCGCGGTGCTGCCGGAGCGGTGCATGTGCAGCGCATCGACCATGATATGCGCGTTGGCCGCCCCGGTGCGGCGCACGACCTCGGCCGCGTCCATCAGGGTCGCGACCTTGCGATAGGGCATGAACTCGATATCGACGGCGATGCCGAGCGGCGCGGCCATGGCGCAGGTCTCGGCGAATTGGGCGGCGACCAGGCCGAAATCGGCACTTTCGCCGGAAACGCCGAGGCGGGTGGCGCCGATCGCCGCACCCAGTTCGAGGGTGCGTCGGGTGAAGCCCGCGTCATAGTCCGGGCCGAGATTGATCATCTCGATATAGAGCACGGAGCAGCCGGTATCGGCGATCACCGCGCGGATTTCCGCCCGCTCGGCCGCCGTCTCCAGCGCGTAGACGATGCCGCCCGGGCTCGCCGGCGCGACCCGGAGGCCGACCGAGTCGAAGCCCGCGGCGGCGGCGGCGCGCAGCAGCGGGATAGGTGGCGTGTCGAGTTCGCTCAGATGGGCGAGCGAGAGCTTGGTATCCGGCGGATAGCGATTGGCCATGGCTCAGATCAGTTTCAGGCTGAAGGGCGCGAAACTGCCCATCCGCACCACCAGCGTCTGCCCGCGGCGGACCGGGGTGGGCAAGGTGGAGGAGCCGGTGAGGAAGACGCAGCCGGCGGCGACGTCGATCCCGCGGCCATGCAGGTCGGCGATGGTTTCGCCGAGGATCACGAATGGGTCCCGCCGATAGGCGCCGCCATAGGCCTGGATGGAAGGGCTGCCATCGAGATGGGCATCGATTTCAAGGGTTTCGAAGGGGATGCTACCCCAATCCGTCACCGCCGGCCCGATCACCGCGGCGCCGCCGGTGCCGTTATCGGCGATGCCGTCGAAGGTGGTGGAGGCGCGGTTGCCGGTGCCCGGCGCGTAGCGGGTGGCGGCGATCTCGACGGCGGGATGGAACACCGCGGCCGCCCGCAGGGCCGCCGGATCGACCGGCGAGCCCGCCGGGAAATCGGCGGTGACGCGGAAGGCCAGTTCGCATTCGGCCTTCATGCCGTGCATCGCCGCCGCAGGAACCTCCACCGGCGCATCGCCGCTGGCGCTGAACAGCCGGTCGGCAAAGACGCGGCCAGGGAGCGGGCCGTCATGCCCCTCGAACACCTGCACCGCGCGCACGGTGGCGCCGACTTTCCAGCCGGCGACCGGCTTGCCGATCAGCTCGGCCATGCGGTCCTGCACCTGATAGGCTTCGGCACGGCTGGCGACGCCCTGGCCGGCCTGCGGCAGCGGGATGGTGGTGCCGTCGCGCCAGGCGGCGGCGAGCGCGCTCGCCAAGGCTTCCAATCGTGCGTCCATAATGCCTCTCCTTGGCGCCCGTCAGCGGAGCGCGTTGTTTTCGCGGGTGATAATCTCGATGGCCACCCCGCCCTCGGGCGGGCGGCGCTGCACCAGCGCCTCGGTGGCCAAAGCGGCGATGCGGCCGATATCCTGATGGATCAGCGCGTCGATCGTGCCATCCAGCAAGGCGTGCTTGGTCTCGGCGTTGTAGTTATGGGCGATCAGCACCGGCGGCTTGGCGCGCCCGGCGGCACGCACCGCCTCGATCACCCCGGTGACACCGCCGCCGACCGCGTAGATGCCGGCCAGCTCCGGCTCTCGCTGCAGCAGTTCGGCCACCGCGGCGCGGGTGATCGCAGCGTCGTCGCCACCGGTCACCACATCGAGGCAGCGCAGATCGGGCCGCTCGGCGCGCACGAGGTTGCGGAATCCGCTCTCGCGCTCCTCGTGCGAGCGATACAGCTCGCCGCCCCAGACAATCGCGAGCCGGCCCGCCCCGTGGCAGAAGCGCGACATCAGATAGCCCGCGGTTCGCCCGGCGGCCCGGTTGTCGAGCCCGACATAGGCGAGACGCGGCAGCCCGGCGATATCGGTCAACACAGTGACGACCGGCACGCCTTCGGCCACCAGCCGGCCGAGCGCCTCGCGCACCAACACATGGTCGAGCGCCTGCACCGCCACCCCGGCGCTGCCCGCCTCGGCGCAGGCATGCAGCCGGGCGGCGAGCGCGGCGGCGTTCATCCGGGGCACGTAGCTGACCTCGGCGGCGCAGCCGGATTGCTGTGCGGCGGCGGCGATCATCGGACCGAGCCCTGCGGTGACCGAGCTGTCATCCTGCGCCAGAACCACGTCGATGCGACGCACGCCGGACTGCCCGCGCTCCTCGAAGCTGCCGATCACGCGGATCGCCTCGGTGACGCGGGCGATGGTGTCGTCACGTACGCCGGGGCGGCCATTGATCACACGATCCACCGTCGCGGCGCTGACGCCGGCGCGGGCGGCGATCTCGGATATGCGGGGACGGCGCTGCATCAGCATGTGTGTCGCGGGCTTGGGCCCTATCCTCCTCGTGCCACCCGCTTTGCTTGACGCGAGACAGTCACGATTGAAGGGTCGCAGCACCATCATTTGACGTCAAGATGCCGCAGCGTGAGGGGAATCCATCACCGGATTGACAACCAACCCCAGGCTGCGGCATCAGCGAGGCAGGGCGTGGGTATCATGCGGCGCGATTGTGCCGCTTCGGCCTTGCATCCCGGACCGGAACAGGCAAAGCCTGCCGCAGTTCGATACCAGGCGGGCATGCAGATGCCCGGCTCACAAGCAACAGGAGGGATCGTTTCATGGCAATCAGGAAATGGGCGCTGCTCGCCGCCCCGCTGCTGGCGCTGGCCGCCACGCCGGCCAAGGCGCAGGATGGCGTCATCCGCATCGGCGTGACGCTGCGCATGGTCGTGGAAAACGGCCTCAAATACGGCCAGATGGTGAAGGACGAGTTCGAGGCGGTGAACGCCGCCGGCGGCATCAACGGCCACAAGATCGAGATCCAGCTGCTTGACGACGAGTGCAAGCCCGACAAGGGCGTCTCCAACGTCAACCGCTTCATCCACCAGACCCAGGTTGACCTCATCATCGGGTCCACCTGCTCCTCGGTCTCGATGCCGATGGTCGATATCGTGACCAAGGAAGAGATCCCGCTGGTCATCCCGCAATCCACCAACCAGGACCTGACCAAGAAGGGCAGCCCCTGGGTGTATCGCGTGCCGGTGTCCGAGCGCTTCTACGCCGCGGTGCATGCGAAGTGGCTGGCCGAGAATGTCGGCAAGAAGGTCGCCTATCTCGTCACCACCGATACCGCCGGCATCGGCTTTGCCAAGCAATATCAGGTCTATATGAAGAAGACCTACAGCGTCGATCCGGTGATCGAAGTGCAAGCCCAGGAGACCGATCTCGACTTCCGGGCCGCCCTGCTCAAGATCAAGTCGATGAACCCCGACGTGCTCGCCATCGGTGGCCAGGCCGATGCGATCGCCCGCGTCAGCCAGCAATCCTACGAGGTGGGCATCCCCTCGCGCGTCCGCCGCGTTGCCGCCTCCGCGGCCTCCAACGCGCCGGTGCCGGAGCTGGGTGGCGATTCGGTGAAGGGGCTGATCTACGCCGCCGCCTTCAACTGCAATGACGAGCGCCAGATCGCCAAGGACTTCGTCAAGATGACGCAGACCCGGTATGGCGTGCGCTGCCCGGACCATGATTTCAGCCAGGCATATGACACGGTGCAAATCGTCAAGCAGGCCCTGAAGTCCGCGTCGCTCAAGCTCAGCGCCGGTTCGAAGGCGGCCGACCGCGTCGCCATCCGCGATGCGATCGCCAACGTGAAGGACTACCAGGGCCTCGCCTCCGGCCCAATCAGCTTCTGCGCCGCCGCCACCCCGCAATGCCGGGACGGCAACCGCACGGGAATCCTGGTCGAATACACCAAGGGCGGCAAGGACTACGACACCAAGCTGCTCGCCCGCGTGACGTTCGACGCGGATTTCGGCCTCTAGGATTGTGGGCTGCCCTCTGGTAGCCCACGCCGCCTGCACGTCTCCCTGCCCCGTCCGCTCACGCGGGCGGGGTTCGTTGAATGAAATGGAATGGCTTTGGTGACTGCCCCAAACGGCGCCGATTGGCGTTCGCGCATGCATCCGGTTCTGCCCTGGCTCGGCGGAATCGCGGTGCTG
>CAIYPH010000274.1 GCA_903928045.1 uncultured Rhodospirillales bacterium | reverse complement strand
GCCTTCAACCCCAATCCCAACCCGCCCGTCCCCGGCCTCATCATCTACAACTACATCCTGCGCACCCGCGCCCGCTTCGAGCGCCTCATGGCCCGCCTCCTCGCCGGCATCCCCCACCGCGCCCGCAAACCCCGCGAAGAATCCAAACGCCCGGAATCCCAACACCGGGAGTCCGACCGCAAAACCCCCCGCCTCCGCCTCCCCACCCGCAAAGGCTGGCTCGCCGCCGAACTCCGCGACTACAGCCACTTCTACGCCTCCGGCCTCCGCGACACCCTCAACACCCCCGAAACCGCCACCCTCATCGCCCAAAGCCCCCAGGCCCAACGCCTGCTGCGCCCCCTCTGCCGCATGCTCGGCCTCACCATCCCCGCCATCGCCGCCCTTCCAAGGCGCCGGCGCAAACCCCGCCTGCCCAAGCCGAAACGCCTGACCCGCAAACAGCGCGAAGCCATTCTTTGGTATCCCAACTCCGAGGGGAAACCGATGAAGCTCCTGCCAAAGCGATTACCAAGGGACTGATCGGCGGAGCCAGACGCATGTCCAAATAGTTACGAAAACAAAATAATAAGCATGTTCTTTTTGTGAACAAAAAGAACCAAAAAAACTTTTCCTAACTTCCATGCCGTTGGCGTACACCTCCGCACCAACCAGGGAGCAGTACATATCAAGCGGTTAAAAGTTTCTTTGCTTCTTTCTTTTCAAAGAAAGAAGACTCTTCCTTCCCACCCAACCGCGCCCGCACCCGCTCCAGCACCACTCCCTGCCGGCACTGCGGCGCGCACGCCTCCGCCCGCCAGATCTCGTCCGCACTGAATTCGGGGTGCAGCCTCACAACCCGCCCATTGTCGAAATCGGCGCGATTGCCGGTATCGAGATAGCTCTCGCACGCCGCCCCTTCGGCCAGCACAACGTCATGCTGCGGGAGTTCCACATGGTAATACGTCACCCTGTCCCGCACGTCCTGGGTGATACTCGTCCCGTTCACCAGCAGCCCAGCAGGAATCAAATGCCCATCCAGATACAGCGCATGGTCGGGCGAAACGAACAGGTCCCGCCTCGGCACGCTTTCGCCCAACGCCCCCGCCCGGAAACGGATCGGCCAAACGGCGGTCGGGTCCGGGTGCCGGGTCGCATCCGCAACCCGCCGCCCGATCCATTGCACCGCCACGCTACCGCCAAACGCCGAAACCACCAGGTCCCCCGGCCGCAAATCCTCCACCGCGACCGCCCCGCCCGGTGTCGCGATCCGCGTCCCGGCCGCGAAACAGGGGATGGTCTCGCTGATCCTGGTATCCGTGCCTGCCGCCGCGCTGAACTGCGCGTTCCCCGGAACGTCCGGCAAGCTGAACGTCGCCAGCGGAACCCCGCCGGTGCTGATCGTCAGCGTGCCGGCCGAAAACGCCACATCCGCCGGCGTCCCGGTCACCACGATGCTGTCCCCCGGCGCGAAGCCGGTAATGGTGTTGCTGCCGCCGATCGCGCTGAACTGCAACACGTTCCCGGTGCCGTGCAGGGCGAAACGCTGCTGGTCGTAAAGCCCTCGCAACGAGGCCGTACCGCCGCCCGAGACGTCAAGCGTGCCCGCCCCAACGATGTTGCCGTTGACGGTGATCGTGCCGCCCGCGGTGGAGATGGTGCCGCTGTTGGTCGCCACCGTCCCGCCGACCACCAGCCCGTTGCCGGCGCCATTGATGGCAAGCGACCCGCCGCCGGCGGCAAACGTACCGCTATTGCCGAATGTCTGAGCCGCCACCGTGCGCGGACCGCTCGTGTCCGCCAGCACCACGCCGGTATTGCTGAAAGTCGTGCCGCCAATCACCAACGTGCCGCCACCGCCGATCGTGCCGTTGTTCGTGAAGCTGGTGGGCGAGATGGTCAGGCCCGCGGTGGCCGACAGGCTGATCGTCCCGTTGGAGATCACGGTGTTACCGACGATCGAGTCGGTGGAGCTTGCGTTGAACGGCACCCCAGCCACTGGAACGGTGGCCAGGTGCGCATTGGTGCCAAGGGTCAGGGTCTGGTCGGCCTTGATGGCGAAGAAAGCGGGGCCGACGCCATAGGCCCAGTCGCGCAGGTTGAGGGTGAGGGAGTCGAGGGTTTCGCTGTCCAGGACCTCCATGCCCGTAAAGTAGGTACCGTCGAAGCTCGCCGGCCCGATCGTCAGCGTGCCCGGTCCGAGCCCGACTGGAGGATAAAGCGTCAAGCCGTTCTCGACATCCACCTGGAACAGCCCGGCATAACTGCCCCGCAGCGTCACCCCGTCAAGCAGCAGCGCGGTCGGCAGGCTGGCGTTGGTGGCGAAGGTGAGGCTCCCATCCGCGGCGATCGTGCCCTGATGCACGGTGCCCTCGACGAACAGGCTCCCCGCGCCGAACTGCGCCGAGGACAGCGTGCTGTTGGTATTGTCGATCGAGCCGCCGAGCCGCAGCGTGCCGCCGCCCATCTCGAAGCGGCCGAGTCCGGCGGTGGTGGTGATGCCGTAAACCGCGAGGTCCGTCGTCGCGGTGCCGGTGATGGTGCCGGTATTACTGAAGGCCACCGTCGTCGCGCCGGTGCCGGTGTCGTTGTGGCCCAATGAGATGGTGCCGGAGGCCGCCAGCGTGCCGGCATTCTGCACCGAACCCGCCGCCGAGAACCCGACATTTCCCGTCAGCGCCAGGTTCGCCGCCGGATCGGTGACCAGGAGCTGGTCAACCCCGCCAACCCCGCTGACCGCGTAGCTGCTGCTGGTCGCGAACAGCGCGATATCCGCCGTCCCCGGAATGCCCCCGGTCAGACTGCCATTGACGCGCCAGAACGAGGCTGACGTGAACGGGCCGGAAACACCAAGCCATGTATAGCTGGTCATGCGCCTATCGTCCTCTCTCTGCCTGGAGGGATTGGTCGAACTTGAACTACATTATATCACCTCCCTCGACGATCGACGTTGATGCAGATCACCCCGCCAGCCCGCTACCAGGTCGCGAACATGATCGCCACCGCCACCCCCATGGTGCCCGTCGCCAGCCAGCCCATCGCCCACAACGGCCGTGAAAGCGTGAAACCCCGCATCACGTCCGGGCGCATCGCCAGCAGCATGATGATCGCCATCAGCGGAACCGCCACCACTCCGTTGATCACCGCCGACCAGAACAGCGCACGGATCGGATCGAGTCCGATGAAGTTGATCGCGATCCCCACCAGCGTCGACACCGCGATGGTCACGTAGAAAGCCCGCGCGTCGAGCGGCTTGCGGTCAAGCCCGGTCGGCCAGCCCAACGCCTCCCCCAGCGCATAGGCGCCCGAGCCCGCCAGCACCGGGACCGCGAGCAGCCCGATGCCGATGATGCCGAGCGAGAACAGCGCGAAAGTGAACACCCCCGCAATCGGCCGCAACGCCTCGGCCGCCTGGGCCGAGGTCTGGATATCGGTGATGCCATGCGCGTTCAGCGTCGCCGCGGTGCTGACGATGATGAACAGGCTGATGATGTTGGAATAGGCCATGCCGAAATAGGTATCGAAGCGAATGCGCGCGATCTGGGCCGGCCCCTCGCCCGGCGCGTCGATCAGCGCATGGGCCGCTGGGTCGACCCGCTCGTCATTGGCTTCCTGCGAGGCCTGCCAGAAAAAACAGTAGGGTGAAATCGTGGTCCCCAGCACGGCGACAACGGTGACGACGTAATCGACCTTCAGCGAGAAATTCGGCACCAGGGTGGACCACGCCACCAGCCGCCACGGAACATCCACCACCATCGCGACCGCGACATAAGCGAGCAACACGAAGCTGGTCCATTTCAGGGTCGCCATATAGCGCTCGTAGCGCGAGAACACTTCGAGCCAGACACAGCCCAGCGCGAAGCCGACGACATACATCCCCGCCGGCCCGCCCGTCAGCAGCTTCAACGCCGCCGCCATCGCGCCAAGATCGGCGCCGAGATTGATGATATTGGCCACCAGCAACAGCGCCACGATCGCTCGCAGGATCCAGGCCGGATAATGCGCGCGGATATTGCCGGCGATCCCCTGCCCGGTCACCCGGCCGATCCGCGCCGAGATCTCCTGGATCGCCGCCATCAGCGGGAAGCAGAACAGCATCACCCAGCACATCGCGTAGCCGAACTGCGCGCCGGCCTGGGAGTAGGTCGCGATCCCGCTCGGGTCGTCGTCGGAAGCGCCGGTGATCAACCCGGGGCCGAGGCTGGCGAGAAACCCCTTCGGCGCCGGCCGCTTGCCGCGCCGCGCGAGGCTGGCCTGGACATGGATGGGTGTGTGTCGATGAGCGGCCATGAGGCATGTTTGTCCTGCCGCTCCAGGGCGGGGTTCGACCATAGGCGTCCGCGCACCTGGAGCGGCGGCGATTCACCGGTCCGGAAGATGTCTTCTTGCCCATGTTCGCGCCGCGCTGGCCTGACGAAACTCCCTGTGGCAGCATTCCCCTAAATGTTGGGAGCCACACCATGACCGCCTCGATCGGGCGCCGCGGTGTCATCGCCGCCGCCGCCACACTGCCAATCGCCGCCCACGCCCAGAGCACCGACCCCCGCCGCGGTGGAACCCTGGTCACCCTCGGTGGGACCACCCGCCACGTGAACCCCGCCATCCAGTCCGGCACCCCCGCGGGAATTCCCGGCACCCAGATTTTCGCGAGTCCGCTCCGCTTCGACGACAAATGGACCCCCCAGCCTTATCTCGCCGAAAAATGGGAGCTGGCGGCCGACGGCAAATCCCTCACGCTGCATCTGGTGAAGGGCGCCGTGTTCCATGACGGCGCGCCGATCACCAGCGCCGACGTCGCCTTCTCCATCGCGGTGATCCAGAAGAACCACCCGTTCAAGACCATGCTGGAGCCGGTCGAGACCGTCGAAACGCCGGACCCGCAGACCGCGATCATTCGTATGTCCCGCGCCCACCCCGCGATCCTGCTCGCGATGTCCCCGGCATTATGCCCGATCCTGCCGAAGCACGTGTTCGGCGATGGGCGGGATATCCTCACCCACCCCGCCAACACCGCCCCGGTCGGCTCCGGCCCCTTCCGCCTCACCGAGTTCAAGCCCGGCGAGTCGATCACCATCGAGCGTTTCGACCGCTTCTTCATCCCCGGCCGGCCCTATCTCGACAAGATCGTCATGCGGATCATCACCGACCCGCCGACCCAGCTGCTGGCGATGGAGCGGCAGGAGATCGTCTACAACTCCTTCCTCACCACCGTTCGCGATGCCGAGCGGCTGGCCAAGCAGGCGCATATCCAGATCATCGACAAGGGCTTCGAGGGCATCGGCGCGCTCAACTGGCTCGCCTTCAACACCGCCCGCAAGCCGCTCGACGACAAGCGGGTGCGCCAGGCGCTGGCCTATTTGTCCGACCGCGCGCGCATGCTGAAGGTGCTGCAAGCCGGCAAGGTGCCGCAGGCGCTGACGCCGATCCATCCGGGCTCGCCGCTCTACACCACCGAGGTCAACCACTTCGAATACGACCTCAAGAAGGCCGAAGCGCTGCTCGACGAGGCCGGCTACAAAAAGGGTGCCGACGGAACCCGCTTCAAGATCACCATCGACCCCATCCCCGGCACCGTCGAGGCCACCACAGGGATCGCCGAGTTCCTGCGCGGCCAGTTCAAGCGTGCCGGCGTCGAGCTCGAACTGCGGGTGTCGCCGGATTTCCCCACCTGGGCGCAGCGCGTCGCCGGCCAGGATTTCGACCTTGCGATCGACGCGGTGTTCAACTGGGCCGACCCGGTGATCGGGGTACATCGCACCTATCTCACCCGCAACATCCGCAAGGGCGTGATCTGGTCCAACACCCAGTCCTACTCCAATCCCAAGGTCGACGCCCTGCTTGACGCCGCCGCGGGCGAGCCTGATCCGGCCAAGCGGAAGGCGGAGTACAAGGAGTTCCAGCAGATCGTCGTCGATGACGTGCCGATCCTGTTCCTGCATCCTTTCCCCTATACCCAGGCCATCCACAAGGGCCTGAAAGGCGCGCCGACCTCGATCTGGGGCCCGATGTCGCCGTGGGACGAGATGTACTGGGAGGCAGCGGAGCGCCGGTGAGCGCCGCCGCCTGGTTCATCCGCCGGCTGATCCACGCCGCCGGATTGCTGCTCGCGGTGCTGGTGCTGAATTTCGTGCTGATCCACCTGGCCCCCGGGGACCCCGCGGTGGTGATCGCCGGCGAAATGGGCGGCGCTTCGACCGAGGTGATGGCGAAAATCCGCGCCGAGTACGGGCTCGACCAGCCGCTTGTCATGCAGCTCCTGGCCTATCTCGGCCGGGTGCTGACCGGCGATCTCGGGTTTTCGTTCTACTTCAACCGCCCGGTCACCGCGCTGGTGGCCGAGCGGATGGGGCCGACGGCGCTGCTGGTGGCGAGCGCCATCGTGCTGGCGCTCGTGCTCGGCACCTGGCTCGGTATCCTCGCCGCCCGCAGGCCGCGCGGACTGGCGGCACAACTGGTGTCGGTGTTCTCGGTCGCCGGGTTTGCCGCCCCGGTGTTCTGGACCGGCATGATGCTGCTGCTGCTGTTCGCCTCCACCTTGCCGATCTTCCCGGTCAGCGGGATGGCGGATGTCGGGCGGCCGAAGCTGGGGTTCGCTTATGCGCTCGACGTGCTGCACCACCTCGTGCTGCCGGCAATGACGCTGGCGATGGTCTATATGGCGCAGTACAGCCGCCAGTCCCGCGCCGGGATGCTCGCCGCACTCGCCGCCGACTATATCCGCACCGCCCGCGCCAAGGGGCTGGGAGAGCTTCGAGTGGTCTATCGCCACGCCCTGCGCAACGCGCTGATCCCGGTGATCACCATCGCCGGGCTGCAATTCGGCCAGGTTCTCGCCGGCGCCGTGCTGGTGGAGACGGTGTATTCCTGGCCCGGCCTCGGGCGCCTCGCCTATGAGTCGATCCTGCGGCGGGACAGCCCGACCCTGCTCGGCATCCTGCTCGGCTCGGCGCTGATGGTGATCCTCGCCAATCTCCTCACCGACGCCGCCTACCGCCTGGCCGATCCCAGGATGCGCGGCGCATGAACCCGCGCTCCCCCACCGCCCGCGCCGCGCGGGCCTTCCTGCGCAATCCCGCGGCCATGGTGGGGCTCGTCGTGCTCGCGCTGATGGTGCTCGCCAGTGCCGCCGGCCCCGGGCTCTACGGGGTCGACGCGACCGACATCGTCGGCGCCCCGATGTCCCCTCCCGACGGCGAGGCCTGGCTCGGTACCGATTATCTCGGCCGCGACATCCTCGCCGCCATTCTGCTGGGCGGGCGGGCGACCATGCTGGTGGGGCTCACCGCGGCGCTGATCTCGGTCTCGATCGGCACCACCATCGGCGCCCTGTCCGGCTACTGCGAAGGGGCGGTCGATGCGGCCCTGATGCGCATCACCGAGTTCTTCCAGGTGCTGCCGGCGCTGCTGTTCGCCATGGTGGTGGTGATGCTGTTCCGCCCGAGCCTCATCACCGTCGCGCTGTCGATCGGCGTGGTGTCCTGGACCGGCACGGCGCGGCTGGTGCGCGCCGAGTTCCTGCGCCTCAAACGCCTCGAATTCATCGAGGCCGCTCGCGCCGAGGGGGCGACCCATGCGCGCATCATCTTCCGCGTCATCCTGCCCAACGGCATGGCGCCGCTGATCGTCTCGGCGACGCTGGCGGTGGGGGCGGCGATGCTGTTCGAGGGCGGGCTGTCGTTTCTCGGTCTCGGCGACCCCAACGTGATCTCATGGGGGCTGATGATCGGGCAGAACCGCTCCTACCTGCTGGACGCCTGGTGGACGGTGACGTTCCCGGGGCTGGCGCTGTTCGTCACCGTGATGAGCGTGGCGCTCATCGGGGACGGGATCAATGATGCGCTGGATCCGCGGAGTGCGGGGTAGGAAGGAAGCGGTTCTTTTTCGAAAAAAAGAACCAAAAAATCTTTTATCCGTTTGCTCCGCACTCTCCCGGGAAGGCGCGGAGCAAACGGAATAAAAAGTTTTTGCTTCTTTTTCCAAAAAGAAGCGCTTGCTTTCCTTAGTTCTTGGTCTTGTCGACCAGCTTGTTCTTGGCAATCCACGGCATCATCGCGCGCAGCTTGTCGCCGACTTCCTCGATCGGATGGGCGGCGTTGCGGCGGCGGATGGC
>CAIYPH010000273.1 GCA_903928045.1 uncultured Rhodospirillales bacterium | reverse complement strand
CGGCGGACGGCCGGCATGTCCCCCCGTCCCGTGGCATTACCGACCCGCACCGTGGTGGCGATGGCAAATCCGAGCGGGACCATGAACGTGACCGCGGAGACCGACAGCGCGACCTGATGGCCGGCGACCGCGACCGCGCCGAAGCGGCCGATCAGCAGGGCGGTTGCGCTGAACATCCCGCTCTCCATCAGCAGGCTGACCGCCATCGGCCCGCCGAGGCGGAACAGCGACCACATCATCGCGCGATCCGGTCCGGGGAGGCGGGCAGGCCAGGCGAGATCGCGGTAGCGCGGGCTCCTGAGGACGAAGACCAGGAAGGCGGCGAATTGCACCCAGAGGGTGAACGTCAGCGCGAGGCCCGTGCCGAAAGACCCCATGCCGAGCGGAAACATCAGTAGCCAGCCGACCGGGGCAAGCACGACCAGTCCGAGCAGGCCGAACAGCAACGAAGGGCGCGGCATCGACAGCCCCTCGGTCAGTCCGCGGCAGGCGACGTACATCGGCAAAGCCGGGGCGCCGAAGCTGACGGCGCGCATGAAAATCGTCGCCTCCCGCGCCAGGCCGGCATCGAGGCCCAGTGCTGCGATCAGGAGCGGACCGAGGAGTTGCATCAGCACAAGGCAGACGAGCCCGACCGCCCCACCCAGCCAGAGCGCCTGGATGAAAAGGGCGGCCGATTCGTCGCGCCGTCCGGCGCCGTCGAGCTGGGCGATCGAGGGGGAGAGCGACATCATCACCCCGATCAGGCCCATCGAGGCGAAATGCCAGACATTGGTGCCGACCGCGACGGCCCCCATCACGGTCGCGTTGAGGTGGCCGGCCAGCATGATTTCGAGCACGTTGGCGCTGATCCCGGCGAGCTGGGTCAGCACGAGGGGAAAGGCGAGCCGGCTCATCGCGCGGATTTCGGCGATAAGGTCATCTTTGGTCGGGGTGGTCAGGGGGGGCTCCCGGGAACGGGGGGATGCGGCATGGTTTCCCCCTGGGCAATTTTGCGGCAGTTTCCCCTTTCGCGCCCATCGCTTCAATGGCGCGCAGGGAGAGGGGAGACATGCAGAACACGATCGCACGGGGTGGCAAGGCAGTTTACGGGGCGCCGCTCGGTATCCTCATGCTGGAGGCCCGCTTCCCGCGGATTCCCGGCGACATGGGCAATGCGGCGACCTGGCCCTTCCCGGTGATGTATCGGGTGGTGAAGGGCGCGAGCCCGGACCGGGTGGTGATGCAGGGCGCCCGCGGGCTGCTGCCGGATTTCCTCGATGCGGCGGCGGAGCTGGTGTCGCAGGGGGCGGAGGCGATCACCACCAATTGCGGGTTCCTGGCGATCTTCCAGAAGGAGATCGCCAACCATGTCCGCGTTCCCGTCGCCACCAGCTCGCTGCTGCAATTCCCCTGGGTGCAGGCGACTTTGCCGGCGGGCAAGCGGGTGGGGATCATCACGGTGAGCAAGCAGAGCCTGACGCCGGCGCATCTCGCGGCCGCCGGGATTCCGGCGGATACCCCGATCGTCGGCGCCGAGGGGGGGAAGGAGTTCTTCCGCGTGCTGATCCAAGCCGGCAAGGAGGACATGGATGTCCGTCTCGCGGCGCAGGATATTCTCGACGCCGGGCGGGAACTGGTGGCGATGGCGCCGGATATCGGGGCGATCCTGCTGGAATGCACCAATATGCCGCCTTATGCATTCGCGCTGCGCGAGGCGCTGGGTTTGCCGGTTTATGACATCTACTCCCTGGTGAGCTGGTTGCATGCGGGGATCAGGCCACGGGAATTCGGCTACCCCGCCGATCGGGCGACGATCCTTGGTTGAGCCGCTGCATCCGCTGCATCGGATCGCGATGCAGTGTTTCGTGTTGGCGGTGGTGCTGGCCTGTGTGCTGCTGGACAATGACTGGCGGGTGGCGCTGGCCGGGGGGCTGGCGCTCCCGCTGGTGGCGGAACTGCCCCGCCGGCGCCGGCCGGACACGCGCAAGCGGCCGGATGGGTGGAACCAGGCGGACGAGATCGTGCTCCGGGCGCGTGAGCGCTGGGAGGTTTTGCTTCGCCAGGGCTTCTGGGCGACCTGGGCGGTGGCGTTGGTGGTGGCGGACAGGGCGGCGGCGGGGCGCGAGGCGGCCGACGCCTGGACGACACGGGGGATCGCCCTGGCGGCGGTACTGGCCGGGTTTGTCGCGTTGGCGGTGCTGACCAGGCGGCAGGTTTCAGCGCGGATTGTCCGCGGGGTGGAGGCGGCGGTGCGCGCGGAGGGGCGTTATCCGCCGGGTTGAGCGAGACTGGCGACGAACTCCGCGACCAGGGCGTTGAACACGGTCGGGCGTTCGAAATAGCCGGAATGGCCGGCGCGGGCGATGCGGGCGAAACGGGCATTGGCGTTGACCGCGGCCACCGCCTCGATCGCCGGGGGGGAAATCACCACGTCCTCGTCATTGGCGATGAAGAGGAAGGGGCAGGCGGCGGTGGCGACCTCCTCGGGCGCGCGGTGGCGGGCGCGCATCAGCTTCATGCGCAGGGCCTCCTTGTCAAAGGCGCCGCCCAACTCGTTGATATGGCTGTAGAGCAGGTTGGCGGCCGGTTGCTCGCTGGCCATGCGGGCGCCGGCGGCGGGGTGGATGCCGGCGGCGGCGAATCCCGCCAACGCGGCGCCGGAGGCGGCTTCCCAGGCGGAATGGGCGGGCTGGAAGGCCTCGCCGATGCGCTTGGGATCAACGGTGCCGGTGGTTGCCGCCATCACCACGCCCTTGAGGCCGGCGGGGTGGGTGAGCGCGTATTCGAGCCCGGTCCAGCCGCCCATGGACTGGCCGATCAGCACGTGGTCGCCGAGGCCGAGATGGGCGACGAGGGCGGCGAGATCGGCCGCGTAGTCCGCCGGGTCCGGCCCGCCGTCGATGGGCGAGGAGGGGAAGAAGCCGCGATGGGCGAAGGTGACGCAGCGATGCGTGCGGGCGAATTGGGCGACCTGCTGGTACCACGACATGTGATTGCCGCCGAGGCCGTGGGCGAAGATCAGGGTAAGGCCCGGGGAGTCGCCGGTGACTTCGTAGGCGAGAGTGCAATCGGGACGGGCGAGTGTGCCGCGGCTGCGGGCGGGGGGTTTCATGGCGGCTCCTCGGCGATTGGGTCGGGCGGAGTGTGGCGCGCTTGGGTGGGGGTTGGTCAAGTCGGAGTTAATTGCTAAAACGAAACAATATAGACGAAATGAGGGTGCCGCAAAATGCCTCCTCGATTCTTCGTCGCTCGAGCAAAAGGCACGTAAAGACGGCGGCCAGGCGCAGCCGACCGGCGGGCACCGGCACCTGCCACCAGACATGGGGCGCCGGACGCAGAACGGGCGCCTCTCCTGCCGGACGCGAACGGGGAGCGCGCGGGGCTGCGGCGGGGCGATACAGGCGCGGTTCGCCCGCGCGGCGCGCCTTGCGTGCCGGGGATGCGGTTTGGGGATCGGAGTCGGCGGGGGCCGGGCCTTCGGTGGCGAGCCGTTCCAGCAGAGCCGCGAGGCGACGCAGTACGGAGTCGGCGTAGTCGCAGAACGCCCGCTCCAGGGCCCCGAGACCAAAAAGGCGCAGGACTCCCCGGCGCAGCAGCGCCGTGAGGCCACCGATCAGGACGGCCAAATGGGCCGGCCCGGCGTGGCTAGGGGAGTGGGGGTGCGTGTTCATGGCGCGTGTTCTAACACCTCGGTCGCCGAAACGCAATATATAAAAACGTCGTCGTTAGCAATTTCTGCAAGTTTCTTCGTCGCGCTATCGGGCGCGACGCTCCAAGGGGCGACCTCGGGGTGAAACTTCAGCCAAGCCTCGAATATTTTTGCTTTAAAAACAATATTTTATAAGCGAAGCATCACCGCGCGACGTAGGCCTTGGCTGCGATCAGTTCCGGACGGCTCGCATCGGCCGACTTCGCGAGGTCGAGCAGTTTGCCGTAGTAGGACTTGGCCTTGGCCGGATCTCCGGCGACCTCGGCGGCGCGGGCAGCGCCGTAGTAGCCGCGGAAGCGGTTGGGTTCGCGGATTTGCGATGCCTCGTATTCCGCGAGTGCCTGCGCGGGTTGGCCGCTTTCGAGCAGCATGTCGCCGAGCAGTTCCCGGGCGGGGAGAACGCGGCCGGGGGTGATGATGTGTTTCTCGTTGCGGTCCTCCCGGTCCGCGGCGTCACGCATGGCGAGGAGGGCTGCGGCAGTATCCTTGCGGGCGAAGGCGATCCAGGCGGTGGCGGCGCGCTGCTGAATGTCGACCTCCTTGGCCCAGTAGGTGTTGCCGGTATCGACGAGCTTTAGATGGCGGGGGGCCAACTCGGCGGCATTTTGCTCGGCGGCGGCGACATCACCGGAGCGGGCGGCACCGAGGGCGCGGGCGAACCAGGTGATGGCTTCGGTGTATGCCGTGCCGCCTTTGGCCTCCGCGAGTTGCATCGCAGCGCGCCAGTTGCCGCGCTCGAGCGCGTAGCGGGCCGGCATGGCGGCGGTGGCGTAGGTCAGCGGTGGCGCGGCGCCACGGCCGGGGATGGCGAAGGCGGCCTCCATCGCCGCGAGGGCGGCGCCGTCGCGGGCGAGCTGGAGGTCGGCGTAGACCATGTAGTCCGAGGCATGGAACGCCTCGCCGAGTTCACCGCTGGCGGCGGCAGCCTTGAAGGAGCGGGCGTTGGTGGCGGCCGAATCCTCCCAGGCGCCAACGCGGGTGAAGATGTGGGAGGGCATGTGCAGCGCGTGCGGAGCGTCGGGGGCGAGGGTGGCGTAGAGGCGGGCGGAGGGCAGCCCCTCGGCCGCCAGGGCCGGGGTGTCGTAGACGTGGATCAGGTAGTGCGCGATGCCGGGGTGTTCGGGGTATTTGGCAAACTCCGCCTTCAGGATTGCGCTCGCACGGCGATAGGCGGCGAAGCTCTGGTCGGCCTGGGACTGGGTGCCGGCGATGTAAAGGGCGCTGAAGATCTGCGCCTCGTCGTCCTCCGGATATCGGGCGGCAAGTGCCTCGTACGCTTTCGCGCGGACGACCTGACGGGTGGATTCGGGCGTGGTCGCGAAGCTCTGATAGTAGGTGGCAACGGCTTCGATGTAGTCGCGCTCGCGCTGGGTTTTGGCGCCGATGGCGCGGGCGCTGTCGATGGCGGCCTGGGCCTTTTGGGCATCGGCCGGGGTGGCGCCGACACCGGCCAGGGGGTTGTTCATCAGCAGGGCCGCGATGCCCCAATCGGCAATGGCGCAGGCGGGATCGCGCGCCAGGACGGAGCGGAAGGTGGCTTCGCCTTCGCCATACCAGAAGGAATGCAGCATCGCGACGCCGCGCATCAGATCCTCCTGCACGGCGGGGGCGCAGGAATTGGCGAAGCTCACCGCGCCGACGGTGCCGTGGCCGGCATGGTTGTGCTGGGCGCTTGCGCCGGCGGTGGCGAGAAGGAGCGCGGCGGCGGCGAGGCGGAGCTTCATCGGCGTTTCCTTGTTTGGCCCGGCTTTGACGGAGTCCTAGAGCAGAAATATCTGATTGTCGAAGTGGCCTTCAGGGAGACGAAAGGGAAGGAAGCGCTCCTTTTTTGGAAAAAAAGGAGCAAAAAACTTTTATCCGTTTGGTTGGTACCGCTCCAGACATTCCGCGGGGTGTCCGCCAACGGCATGGATGGAACAGAAAGATTTTTTGGTTCTTTTTGTTCACAAAAAGAACATCCTTTTCTCTATTTTCAGTCGCTTACCCCCCTGCCCTCTCCTCAGAAATCCGCAACGCCTCATCGATTTTACCAAGCGTGCCAGGCCGGTCCCCCAGCGTGAGGGCGCCGCGCGCCGCGCCGATGGCGGCGACCAGGCTTTGTTCGCTGGGGATGCCGGCCCGGGAGGGCCGGACGTCCCGCGTCAAAGCGCGGCTTTCGGCGCGCTCGAGCGCCTCCATCGCCTCGGTGATGCGGCCGGCGGCGAGGGATTGGCGGGCGGCGAGGAGGAAATCGCGGGCCGGCGCGTCCTCGTCCAGCGTCGGCGCGCCGAGGGGGGCGACGACCAGGCCGTCGGGGGTGGCGACGGGGGCCGGGAGGGTGCCGAGCGGTCCGGGCGGCGGCGAGCGGGTTTGGGCTCCGGCGGGGAGGGCGAGGAGCAGCATGGCAAGGACGGGGAGGATGCACATCGGCGAGGACTCCTTGGGGGCCCCTGTCAGATAGTCATTCCCGGTCTATTCCTCCAGGCGGAAAGCGTCGGCGATGCGGCGGACCGCGCCGGCGGCGTCGACCACCAGGACATCGAAGCGAACGCCCTGGGCGCCCCAGTCCGG
>CAIYPH010000272.1 GCA_903928045.1 uncultured Rhodospirillales bacterium | reverse complement strand
GCACCGAAGCCGCCGTTGCCGCCGATCAGCCCGCCGGCGCCGCCGAAGCCGAACCCGCCGGACGCGCCGATGACGGTGCCGACATTCCCTGGCCCGACAAAGGCGCCGCCATTGCCGCCGATCGCGCTGTCATTGAGGAAATTGACGCTGCTGAGCGTGACGCTGCCGGTCTGCGCGATGAACAGCCCGCCGCCGAGCCCCCCTGCCCCGCCGCCGCCATCCACACCGGTGATGCCGTCCCCGCCGCGCGCGACGGCATCGGCGATGGTGAGGTGATCGAGGGTAACGGAGCCGGCGTAGACATAGAGGCCGCGCGCCGTGCCGCCGCCATCGAGCGTTCCGCCGACGCCGTTAATGAGCAGCGACGACCCCACCGGCAAATCAATCGCAGGCAGGTCCGCCGTCAGCGTGATATTTTGGGCGAACTGGAAGGTATAGGCCGTATTCGCTGCCGCAGAGGTGCCGCCATTGCTGACAGCGGTGATGGCGCTGCGCAGATCGGCTTCGGACGTGATCAGCCCCACCACCTGGTAGGGATACGAATACTGATTTGCGAGCGTAAATACTGAACCCATTGCCGTAGCGTCCCGCTGCACCGCCGGGGCCGGGGATCACCGGCTGGCAGTGGCCTTCGCGTCCACTGCGGGCGCTGAGATCATTCTACGCCAATTCCACCAATTTTACAACGAAATTGGGGATCAGGACGCCGAGACGGTGCAGCCCGGCGCGCCCTGCGCCCGTAATTTGTCGCATGCGCCCTTGGCCGCGTTGGCATCGGGGAAGCCGGCGGTGCGGATGCGCCAGAACGTCCTGCCGTCGCGCTCGACCTTGCTGAACACCGGCTTGCGGGTGCCCAGCACCTCCGGGAATTTCTTGGTCAGCCGCGCCCATTCGGCCTGGGCGGCCTGCTCGGACCCCACGGCTGCGAGCTGGATCATCGGGCCCTTCACGCTGCCGGCCGCGGCCGGTGCCACGTGCGGGGCGGGTGCTGTCGCCGGGGCGGCTTGCGGATGCGCCATGGCGAGCGCTGAGGTTGCGGGCTTGGCGGCCTGGGCCGGGGCGGGTGCCGGGGTGATGGCGGGTGTGGCGGTGGCCTGCTTGGGCTGCTGCTTGGTCTCGACGGGTGCCGTACGGGCGACTGCAGCAGGAGCCGGCTTCTCGACCACGGCCGGCGCGGCCGGGGTGACCGGCGGCAGCGCGGAGGCGATGCTGGCGGCAGCGGGATTGGGGGCCACGGCGGGAGCAGCGGCCTGGACGGGCGCGGGCTGCGTCAGGGCGGCCTTCAGCGCCGCCGGGGCCGGGGCCTCGGTTTGCGGGGCGAGGGCGGGCTGGCCCTCGGCCTTGCCGGACATGATCGCCTCGTCCTTGCCGGCCACCTGCATGCCGCCGGCATCGGCCGGCTTGGTGCGGATCGGCTTGGGATCGGCTTCCACCACCGGCACGCCGGCGCGCTTGCTGCCCATGAAGGAGGCGGCGCCGGCGAATACCACGATCACCCCGGCGATCGCCGCCGCGATGATGGCGAGGCGTTTGGTGGTGGGGTCGACCGTCTCGCGCGGGCGGGGCACCCGGTAGCTGGTGCCGGTGGCGCCGCCCGGGCTCATGGCCGGCAGGGGAATGTCGATGTCGTCACGCATGGCAGCCTCTCCTCGCGCGGCCTGAAGTCCGCGCCTAACGCATCTCCTCCACCGGCTCCACGCCCATGACCGCAAGGCCAGAACGGATCACCGTCGCCGTCGCCGCCACCAGGGCAACGCGGGCGAGACTCTCGGCCGCGCGCTCATGCTGCAGGAACCGCAGTGCAGCATCTTCGCGGCCGCGGTTCCACAGTGTATGAAAGTCGCCGGCTAAATCATAGAGAAAAAACGCAATCCGGTGCGGCTCCCTTGCCAAAGCCGCTGCTTCCACGGTGCGTGGCCAGCTGGCCAGGCGGCGGATCAGGTTCATCTCGGCGTCATCGGCCAGGGACTCCAGCGCAACGGCACCCAGAACATCGGCATCCACCGCCGCGCCGAACATCTCGGCCGCCGCGCGCAGCACCGAGCGGCAACGGGCATGGGCGTATTGCACGTAGAAGACCGGGTTTTCGCGCGTTTGCGCCACCGCGGCGGCGATGTCGAACTCCATTTGCGCGTCGGTTTTGCGGGTGAGCATGGTGAAGCGCACCGCGTCGGGCCCTACCTCGTCCAGCAGGTCCCGCAAAGTGATGAAGGTGCCGGCGCGCTTGGACATGCGCAGCGGCTGGCCGTCCTTCAGCACATGGACGATCTGGCACAGCAGCACGTCGAGCCGCCCGCCGAGCGCCTTGGTGGCCGCCGTCATGCGTTTGACGTAGCCGCCATGGTCGGCGCCCAGCACGTCGATCAGGATATCGGCGCCGCGGCGCAGCTTGTCGTCGTGATAGGCGATGTCATTGGCGAAATAGGTGGCCGAGCCGTCGGATTTGCGGAGCGGGCGATCGACGTCGTCGCCGAAGGCGGTGGCGCGGAACAGGGTCTGCTCGCGCGGCTCCCAGTCATCGGGGGTCTTGCCCTTGGGCGGCTCCAGCACGCCCTCGTAGATCAGCCCGTCCGCCCGCAGCTTGTCGATCATGCGGTCAGTGGCGCCGGCCTCGGCCAGCGCGCGCTCGGAGGAATAGACGTCCTGCCTCACGCCGAGGATGGCGAGGTCCTCACGAATCGAGGCCAACATCATCTCAAGCGCGAATTCGCGCACGGTGTGGAACCAGAGGTCGGGCGCCGCGATGCCCTTCTCCGGGGTGGCCAGCGCGCTGCCGTGGGTGGCGGCCAGGGCCTCGCCGACGGGAATGAGGTATTCGCCGCGATATTGCAGCCCGCCCGGCACTTCCTCGGCGAATTCTTCCTCGGTCAGTGCCGTGCCGATGGCCTGCAAGTAGCGCCAATAGACCACCCAGGCGAGGGCGGTGATCTGATTGCCGGCGTCGTTGATGTAGTATTCCTTGGTGACGCTGTAGCCTGCTTTGGTCATCAGATTGGCCAGCGCATCGCCCACCACCGCGCCGCGGCAATGGCCGATATGGAGCGGGCCGGTCGGGTTGGCCGAGACGTATTCGACGTTGACGCGTATCCCCTGCCCCACCGTGCCGGCGCCATAGGCGATGCCGGACTGGAGAATGCCGGGCAGCAGGCCGCGCCAGGCGGATTCATGCAGGCGGAGATTGACGAAGCCCGGGCCGGCCGAGGCCGCCTCGGCCACCAACGGATCGGCGGCGAGGGTAACGACGAGTTGGGCCGCGATGTCGGAGGGCTTCATGCGGGCGGGCTTGGCCGAGACCATCGCCGCGTTGGTCGCCATGTCGCCATGCGCCTGGTCCTTGGTGGGCGTCACCTCCACGCGGGCGGCGACGTCCTCGGGCAGGTCGGGCACGATGGCGCGCAGAGCGGCGATTACGCGCTCGCGCAGGGTCGAAAAGATATTATCGGTCATCCTGGTCCTGTTCGGTCAGCCGCTGACGGAGATATCGGTCAAACGGAGGTGCTCATCCATGGCGAAGCGGTCGGTCATGCCCGCGATATAGTCGCATACCACGCTGGCCATGCGGGGCGTGCCCACCCCCTCGCCGGCGCGGGCGCGCCAGTCATCGGGCAGCAGGCCGGGCTCGCCGTTGAGCACGGCGAACAGCTCGCCCACCACCTTGCGCGCCTTGTAGTGCATGCGGTTCTGCCGCCAGTGGCGGTACATGCGGGCGTAGAGGAATTCCTTGATGATGCCGTTCGCCTCGGCCATCGGCGGGCTGAAGGCGATCACCGGTTTTTTGGCGCGGCGGATGGCGGCGGCGTCCTCCGGGTCCAGCGCGGCGATGCGGTGGCGGCTTTCCTGCACCACGTCGTTGATCAACGCGTTGATGACGCGGCGATTGGTCTCGTGGCGCAGCCTGGTGGGCGGCACGTCGAGGCTGGCCAGGCGGGCATCGGCCAAAGCGGGGCCGACGACGGGGAGATGGGCGATATCGGCGAAGGAGAGAATGCCGGCGCGCAGCCCGTCATCGAGGTCATGGCTGTGATAGGCGATATCGTCGGACAAGGCGGCGACCTGCGCCTCGGCCGAGGCGTGGGTGGCGAGTTCCAGCCCGTGCCGCCCGTCATATTCCGCGACATAGGCGGGGGGGCGACGCACCGGGCCGTTATGTTTGGCGAGGCCTTCCAGGGTTTCCCAGGTGAGGTTCAGCCCATCGAAGGCGGCATAGCGGGATTCCAGCAGGGTGACGACGCGGAGCGACTGGGCGTTATGATCGAACCCGCCAAAGGGCTTCATGGCGAGCGCCAGCGCGTCTTCGCCGGCATGGCCGAAGGGGGGGTGGCCGAGGTCATGCGCCAGCGCCAGCGCCTCGGTGAGATCCTCATCGAGCCCGAGTTCTCTGGCGATGGAGCGGGCGATCTGCGCCACTTCCAGCGAATGGGTGAGGCGGGTGCGGTAGAAATCGCCCTCGTGGTTGACGAAGACCTGGGTTTTATATTGCAGCTTGCGGAAGGCGGAACTGTGGATCACCCGGTCCCGGTCGCGCTGGAACGGGCTGCGCGACGGCGATTCCGGCTCCGGATGGAGCCGCCCGCGCGTATGATCCGGTCTGACGGCCCATTTTGCCCTGTCCATGCGCCGCGCATACACCCTGGCCCGCCCTGCTTCAATGCGCCCCCCTTCAAACCTGGCCGATACGCGCTATGTTCCACGTCATGGACACAGATCAGCTCACCCCCTTCCGTCTTACCGATCGCGCCGCTGCCCGCATCGCGGACATCGTGGCGAAGCAACCTGGCCAGCTCGCCCTCAGGGTCGAGGTGCTGGCCGGCGGGTGTAACGGCTTCCAGTATCGCTTCAATCTCGATGCCAACCGGGACGCGGAGGACATCGTGATCGAGCATCACGACGCGCGGGTCTTCATCGACCCCGCGAGCATGGATCTGCTGGCCGGCTCCGAGCTCGACTACACCGAGGCGCTGATGGGGGCGCATTTCGCGGTGCGCAACCCCAATGCCGCTTCATCCTGCGGCTGCGGCACGTCCTTCTCGGTGGCCTGACTTCGTGAAGATCGCGACCTGGAACGTCAACTCCGTCCGCCAGCGCGAAACCCATGTGCGTGCCTGGTTGGAGCGGGTGCAGCCGGATGTGCTGTTTCTCCAGGAAATCAAATGCGAGGCGCCGCAATTCCCGGCGATGACCTTCGAGGCCGCGGGCTATCGGGCCGAAGTGGTGGGGCAGAAAAGCTATAACGGGGTGGCGGCGCTGTCCCGCATCCCCTTCACCACCACCCATCGCGCTCTGCCCGGCCTGCCCGAGGGCGACGCCCAGGCGCGCTATGTGGAGATCGAGGCGGGCGGGCTGACGCTGATCGGTATTTATCTGCCCAACGGCAATTCCGGCGGCGATGCCGGCTATGCCTATAAGCTGGCCTGGATGGCCGCCCTGCGGGAGCGTGCGCGCGCGCTGCTGGAGGCCGACAAGCCCTTCGCCATCCTCGGCGATTTCAACGTCTGCCCGACCGACGCCGACTACTCCCCCGCCGCCCTCGGCCCGCAGGACGCGCTGTGCCGCCCGGCAACGCGGGCGGAGTATCGCAGCCTCGTCTGGCTCGGCCTCACCGACGCGATCCGCGCCTTGCATCCGGATGAGCGGATCTGGACCTTCTGGGACTATCAGGCCGGCGCCTGGCCGCGCGACTCCGGGCTGCGGATCGACCATGCCCTGCTCTCGCCCAGCCTCGCCGAGGCGCTGATCTCTGCTGCCCCCGATCGCGACGAGCGCGGCCGCGAGCAGCCGTCCGACCACGTACCGGTGGTGATCGAGCTGGGATGATCCCCGAGGAGGGCATGCTCGCGCCTTATGTGGACGGGCATCTGAGCCTGCTCCGGCTGCCGAGTGTCGAGGGCGCACGCTGCGTGGTTATGGGCGGAATTGCCGATTTCCATGCCCAATTTCTCCGCACCGCTGGCGCCAACACGGTGACGGCGCTGTCCCCCGACGCTCCGCTGCCTACCGGACTGGATCTGATCCTGGCATACGGAGTGCTCGATAGGGTTGGGGACCCGGTGCCTGCGATCCTTAGAATGATGGACGGTCTAGGCATGTCCGGCACGCTCGTGGTGGACCTGGAATTGCGGCCTGGAGAGAATCTGCCCGGCCAACATCCGCATCTGCCCTGGCTCGGCGATCTGAGGCGCGGCCTAGCCGGCTACGTCCTGCGGCTGTGGCCATGCGGCACGCCAGACGAACCGGGCCGATTCATACTGCATGTATGCGTTAGGCGACCCACCATCCTGTTCATCGACGCCCGCCCCAATTCCGGTAAGAGCAGCTTGGTCGCGTTGATGGACACTCCCAACACCGGCGTCCGCGTCTTCAGCCTTGACATGTTCCTGCACCGCCTGCGACTCGGCGAAATCCCGGACGCAGGCGTTGTCGGCGAGTTGCTCCGTGCCACCCACCCACGCCTCAATGGCCTCAATCTCGGCAAGGTTGCGGCACTTGGCCGGCAGGGCTGATCGATGCGATGATCGAACTAGCGATCGAGCGCGAAATGACCGGCGCTCAGCTGGTGATATGGGACGGCGCGCTGCCCGAGGCCTATCGGACCGCGTGCCGGTCCGCCTTCATCAGGCGGGGCTGGGTGATTTGGGGAGCGGCCCCCGAGGGGCGGGCGGCGCCGCATCCGATGGATTGGTTGAAGATAATGGAGCGGTTCGACGGGGACTAGTCAGCGGGATTGCCCAATCACCTGAAGCCGACGCATGATTACCGCCGCCCGCCGGTATGCGGCGGAAGCATAAGAGGGGATTGGCGATGATCGACTTCAAAGCAGCTTTCCGCCGCTGGGGCCGCCTCGGCACCCTGCTCGGCCTCGCCATGGCGCCGCTCGCGGCACCGGCCCAGGCCGATACCGTGCGCGTCACCGTATCCTACTACTCCGCCGCCACCGGGCCGTTCTTCGAGAAGATGGCCGCCGAGTTCGCCAAGGCCAATCCGGGGCATGAGGTGAAGATCGAGGTGGTGAACTGGAATGCGCTGTTCCAGAAGCTGCAGACCGACATTTCCGGCAACGCCAATTCCGACATCTCCATCATCGGCACGCGCTGGCTGCT
>CAIYPH010000271.1 GCA_903928045.1 uncultured Rhodospirillales bacterium | reverse complement strand
TGGTGGATTGGCCGACCTCGGTGCAGATGGCGCTCAACACCGACAAGGACTGGAACTTCTTCTACACCGGCTGGGGCACCCAGCCCGCGCTCGGTGGCCTCGATACCGTGCAGCTGCTGATCAACCCCGGCGCCGCCTACAAGCCGAAGAACGGCGACGACCCCGAGCTGTTCGCCGCCTGGCAGGACATGAACAACCTGCCGACCCCCGAGGGCCGCCAGGCCGCCTTCGCCCGGGCGCAGAAGATCGCGCTGGAGAAGGTGTTCGCGGTGCCGTTCGGCTCGCTGACCAAGGTGCAGGCGACGCGGGCGAATGTGCAGGGCTTCAAACCCTTCCGCATCCCGCGCATGTCCAACGTCTGGTTCACCAACTGAGCGGCGCCGTTCCGGCGAGGCGGATATGATCGGGATTTTCCTGCGCCGCCTCGCCAGCGCCGTGCCGATCCTGCTGATCGTCAGCCTGATGACCTTCAGCCTGATGCATTTCATTCCAGGGGACCCGGCGGTAGCGATTGCCGGGCTCTCCGCCACACCCGCCCAGATCGCCCAGCTGCGGCATGACCTCGGGCTCGACCAGCCGTTCCTGACGCAGTTGTTCACCTGGTATGGCGGGCTGTTCCGCGGCAATCTCGGCCGCTCCATCCTGATGGGGCAGCCGGTGACGGATGTGATGCTGTTTCGCCTGCCGGTTTCGATGGCGCTGGCCGCCTACGCGCTGGTGATCACCCTATTGCTCGGCCTGCTCTCCGGCATTTTCGCGGCATTGCGGCAGAACTCCTGGGTGGATCAGGTGGCGATGGTGTTCGCGATGATCGGCATTTCCATGCCGAATTTCTGGCTTGGGCTGCTGATGATCCTGCTGTTCGCGGTGCAACTCGGCTGGCTGCCGACCGGGGGCTATATCGCCTTCAGCGAAAGCCCGTGGGGCTGGTTGCGCACCTCGACGATGCCGGCGCTGTCGCTCGCGCTGCTGCAAGTCGGCCTGCTCGCCCGCATCACCCGCTCCACCATGCTGGAGGTGCTGCGGCAGGATTTCATCCGTACCGCCCGCGCCAAGGGTCTGCCGCGTCGGTTGGTGGTGGTGAAGCATGCGCTGGCCAATGCGCTGATCCCGATCACCACCGTGATTGGCATCATCGTCAGCCTGCTGGTTTCGGGCTCGGTGGTGACGGAGTCGCTGTTTTCCATCCCCGGCATCGGCCAGTTGCTCACCCAGGCAGTGCTGAACCGCGACTATCCGCTGGTGCAGGGCGGGTTGCTGGTGGTCACCGCACTGCTGGTGCTGGTCAACGTGCTGGTCGATGTCAGCTACGCCGTGCTGGACCCGAGGGTGCGCCATGGCGCCCGTTGAAGCTGTGGAGGAGGCGGTGCCGCATGTCCGCCAGCATCCGCTGCGCGCGACGCTGCGCCGGCTGTTCCGTCACCGCCTGTTCGTGATGGGGCTTTGCCTGTTCGGCATCGTGGTGCTGGCCGGGACGTTGGCGCCGTGGATCACCGATGTGGATCCGACGAAGCTGTCCATGCGCAACAAGTTCCGCCCGCCATCGGCCGATTTCGTGTTCGGCACCGATAATTTTGGCCGCTCCTTATGGTCCCGGGTGATCTGGGGCGCGCAGCTTTCGATGATCATCGGCGGCTCGGTGGTGGCGTTGAACGCGGTGTTCGGCACGTTGATTGGTGCTGCGGCCGGCTATTTCCCGCGCATCGACAACGCGCTGATGCGGTTCAACGATGCGCTGATGGCCTTCCCCGCCATCCTGCTGGCGATCGGCATCACAGCGGTGCTGGGCCCTTCCACGGCGAACGCCATCCTCGCGCTCGCCATCGTCTATATCCCGCGCACCGCCCGCATCGTGCGCGCCTCGGTGATTGTGTTGCGGGAGATGGAATACGTGCAGGCGGCGATTGCTGCCGGCGCGGGGCATTGGCGCATCCTGCGCCATCACATTTTGCCCAACGCCATGGCGCCGCTGATCGTGCAGCTCTCCTTCCTGTTCGCCTATGCCGTGCTGTCGGAGGCGACCCTCTCCTTCCTCGGCCTCGGCGCGGTGCCGCCGACGCCGACCTGGGGGAACATCATGGCGGAGGGGCGGCAATACATGACCGATTCGCCGTGGATCATCACCATCCCCGGCGTTGCGCTGATGATCACCGTGCTCGGCCTTAATCTGCTCGGCGACGGGCTGCGGGACGTGCTGGACCCCAGGTTGAGGATTCAGCAATGAGCCTGCTGGAGGTGCGCGGCCTCACCACCGCGTTTCAGACCGAGCGGGGCGAGATCACCGCCGTCGAGGATGTCAGCTTCGATCTCGATGCCGGGGAGATCCTCGGCATTGTCGGTGAATCCGGCAGCGGCAAGTCGGTCTCGGCCTTGTCCATCATGGGCCTGCTGCCGCAGCCGCCGGCACGCCTGGTCTCGGGCAGCA
>CAIYPH010000270.1 GCA_903928045.1 uncultured Rhodospirillales bacterium | reverse complement strand
TCACAACTGCTCCGGGCTCGTCAAGAAAAGGCGAGACCTGCACGGAGATGTCACGCTTGGAGAGGCGCGGGGATTCGAGCGAGATGTCGTGATCGGAGACGGTCACATCATGGCTGCGCACGGTCTCGAGCAGGGAAAAAAGCGGATTATCCGTGGGCAGCAGGTCGGAGAGTTTCATCGCCGCGAGCTGGACCAGCGAGACGCCGAAGAATTGCTCGGCCGCCGGATTGGCGTGGCGGAAGGTATTGGCATAATCGAGCAGCACCACCGGCACCGGCAGGGCGGAGAGGATGGCCGCGTAATCCGGTGTGGGCGGGCGCGAGGCGCGGCGCACCACGGAGAGCACGCCTCGTGTGACGGCGTTGCTCATGCGGCGAGTTGCTCGTTGTCGGGTTCACAGGATTGGGAATCGTGGTTGCGCGCGGTGGGATCGGCTATGGCACCGCGCTCGATCAGCGGATCGTAGAATTCGTCGATCAGCGCCTCGACGTCACGCGCATCGTCGAGCTTGTTGACGGTGGCCCGGAATTCGGCCGAGCCATGCAGGCCGCGCGAATACCAGGACAGATGTTTGCGGGCCAGGCGCAATCCAGGGATTTCGCCGAAATGCGCGCGCATATCACGGTAATGGCGCAGCATGATCTCTTTCTGCCGCGCCAGATCGGGGTCCGGCATGCGGATGCCATCTCGCAGGAAGGCGGCGATCTGGGCGGGCAGCCAGGGCCGGCCATAGGCGCCGCGGCCGACCATGACGCCATCGGCGCCGGACGCATCCAGAGCGGCCACCGCATCATCGATGGAGCAGATATCGCCATTGACGATCACGGGAATGCCGACCGCCTGCTTGACGCTGGCGACGAATTTCCAGTCGGCGGTGCCGGTGTAGAACATCTGCCGCGTGCGGCCATGCACTGTCACCATCTTGATCCCGCATTCCTCGGCGATGCGCGCGAGGCGGGGGGCGTTCAGCGTGGTGTGATCCCAGCCCATGCGCATCTTCAGCGTCACCGGCACGTCGACGGCGCGCACGGTGGCTTCGAGCAACCGTCCGGCCAGCACCTCGTCGCGCATCAGCGCGCTGCCGGCCATCTGGCCGACGGCGACCTTCTTCACCGGGCAGCCGAAATTGATGTCGACGATATCCGCCCCGCGATCCACCGCGATACGCGCCGCCTCGGCCATTGCCACCGGGTCGCAGCCCGCGAGCTGGAGGGAGCTTGGCTTGCCATCCAGCTCGCTCATCCTGAGCGTCGCCTTGTTCTCGCGGATCATCGCCCAGGAGGCGATCATCTCGGAGACCACCAGCCCGGCGCCGAGCGCGCGGGCAAGGCGGCGGAACGGCAGATCCGTCACCCCCGACATCGGCGCGAGGATGACGGGATCATCGATGACGACGCCGCGGCCGAGATCGATCGGCCGAAGGCGTGGCGTGGGAGCGTGTGGCGCGGGAGCGTGCAAAGGGGTGCCCATGATTTGGGCATAACTAGTCTGCTCTAAGCAAACCTGCAATTGCGCATCGCTGCGTCGGGAATGACCTCCGGGACCGCGGGGCCAGGGCGTTCGCCAAATCGCTCATGGATGCGGATTGGAGGGCGGGGCACGAAAAATCTTAGGAAAACGAGCAAATAATCCTTGACCGTTCGGCTCACGTATGCGAACATATCAGGAACTTAAATTTGATGAAAGGCCGCCATGACCTCCCGCCCGTCCTCCTTCCAACGCCTAATGCTCCGCGTCTTGCGGCATTTGGTGCTGGCGCTGGACGGCGTGCTGGGCACGAGGCTCGCGGCCTTGCGCGCGCGGCTGGATGCGCTGCCGCTGGCTCATCGGCACCGCGCCCGGTTTGCGGCCGAGATCCGGCGGTTGGCGCGCCTGCGCGTTCTGCTGTCTGACCCCGATTTGCTGGCCGATCCAGGCTTTCGCGGCAAGGCGGCCGAGGTGGCGCGCGTGCGCAACGATGCCGGGCGGCGGGCAATGGCGCGGCGGCTTCTGTATCCTGCGCCGTACGCGGGCCTCTCCGGTGCGCGGCCTGAGGTGGGTTACTCCACGGAGGAGGGGCGATGTACTGGCGCCAGCGTTGCGGCTGATGCGCTGCCGGGCTTGGCCCGCGCGGCGCTGCTGGTGCGTGTACTGTGGGGCAGGCGCCTGAAAGGCGGCATGCAGCGGCTTGCGTTGACGGATCGCGCGCGGGCGGCGAGTTTGCCGGCATGAGCATCGAGCCCTCTCAGATACCCCGTATCGCCGCCGTACTGGTCGCCGCGGGCAGCGGCAGCCGCTTCGGCGCGGCCATGCCCAAGCAATATGTCACCATCGCCGGCCAGACCGTGCTGCGCCATGCCGCCCAGGCGTTGCTCCGCGACATCACCCTGCTGCAACCCGTCGGCGACGCGGAAGCGATCGGCGAGGCCCTCGCCGGGCTCCCGCATCTGCCGGTAGTGCCCGGCGGTGCGACCCGGCAGGCCAGTGTGCGGGCCGGGCTCGAGGCGCTGGCCGTCCATGCCCCGGATCTCGTGCTGGTGCATGACGGGGCACGTCCATTCTTCCCCGCCTCCACCATCCCCGATCTGATCGCGGCCCTTGCCATGCATGAGGGTGCCATTCCCGCCGCGCCGGTTGCCGACACGCTCAAGCGCGCGAGCGGCGGGGTGATCGAAACGACTATTCCACGGGACGGGCTGTTCCGCGCGCAGACACCCCAGGGCTTCCGCTTCCCCCTGCTGCTCGCTTTGCACCGCAGCTTGCCGGAGGGCGCCACCGATGACGCCTCGCTGCTGGAAACGGCGGGACACAAAGTGGCGCTGGTCGCCGGCAGCGAGGACAATATCAAGATGACCTATCCCGAAGATCAGGCCCGGCTTGAACGCGTGCTGGCGCCGCCGCTCTATCCCCGCATCGGCACCGGGTTTGACGTGCATGTGCTGGAAGCCGGCCGCAAGCTGATCCTCTGTGGCATCGAGGTGCCGCATGAGAAGGGGCTGTCCGGCCATTCCGACGCCGATGTGGGCATCCATGCGCTGTGCGACGCGATCTATGGCGCGCTGGCGGAGGGCGATATCGGCCGGCATTTCCCGCCCAGCGAGGCGCAGTGGAAGGACGCGGATTCCGCCCGCTTCCTCCGCCACGCCGCCGTACGGGTGGCGGCCCGCGGCGGGCGGATTGCCAATGTGGACGTGACGCTGATTTGCGAGCGGCCGAAAATCACCCCGCACGCGCCGGCGATGATCGAACGGCTCGCGGAGCTGCTGGGCTGCGATGCCGGGCGCGTTTCGGTGAAGGCGACCACGACCGAGCGGCTGGGCTTCACCGGCCGCATGGAGGGCATCGCCTGCCAGGCCGTCGCCACGGTGTTGCTGCCCGAAGCGCCGGGTTAATAAGAGCGCCGCTGAAGCCCACTGGAGACCGCATCATGGCCATCACCGCCCCCCCTGACGAGACCGCCTGGCTGCTCCACCACGTCATCGGCTTCGACGCCATGGACGAGGCCGATACCGCAGCCATTCTTGGCGAGGCGGCGCGCATGGCTGAGGGCGTGCTCGGCCCGCTCGACAAGGTGGGCGATCAGGTCGGGGCGAAATGGGCGGATGGCGTGGTCACCCCGCCGCCGGGCTTTGCCGAGGCCTTCCGTGCCTATGCCGAGGCCGGCTGGATCGGCATCGCCGCCAGCGAGGCGCATGGCGGGCAGGGGCTCTCGCACCTCATCGCGCTGGCCGCCTTCGAGCCGGTGAGCAGCGCCAATATGGGCTTCGGCCTGTGCCCGATGCTGACGCAGGACGCGATCGCGCTGCTGGAGGTGCACGGCAGTGAGGACCAGAAGGCCCGGCTGATGGCGCCGATGATCCGCGGCGACTGGACGGGGACGATGTGCCTCACCGAGCCGCAATCGGGCTCCGATCTCTCGGGCGTGCGCACCCGCGCCGAGCCGGACGGGCAGGGGTTCCGCATCACCGGCACCAAGATCTTCATCACCTGGGGCGAGCACGGGATGACCGACAACATCCTGCACATGGTGCTTGCACGGCTGCCTGACGCGCCCGCGGGCAGCGCCGGTATCTCGCTGTTCGCGGTGCCCCGCGTGCTGCCGGATGGTAGCCGCAACGCGCTCTCCTGCGCCTCGATCGAGCACAAGCTCGGCATCCACGCGAGCCCCACCTGTGTGATGCAGTTCGAGGGCGCGCTGGGCGAAATGGTGGGCAAGCCGCATCGCGGGCTGCCCGCGATGTTCGCCATGATGAACGCCGCTCGGCTTGGTGTGGCCATGCAGGGGGTCGCCTCGGCCGAGCGGGCCTTTCGCCGCGCCGCCGATTTCGCCACCATCCGCGAGCAGGGCGGCGGGCCGATCGCCATTCATCCGGACGTCCGGCGCATGCTGTGGACGATGCGGGCGCTGGCGCTCGGTGGCCGCCTGCTGACGCTGCATGCGGCGCTGGAGCCGGAGAGCCCGCGCGGGCAGTTGCTGATCCCCGTTGCCAAGGCCTGGGCGACCGATGCCGGCGTTGAGGCCGCGTCGATGGGCGTGCAGGTGCATGGCGGCATGGGGTTCGTGGAGGAGACCGGGGCGGCGCAGCATCTGCGCGATGCCCGCATCCTGCCGATCTACGAGGGCACCAACGGCATCCAGGCGCTCACCTTGCTGCGCCGCGGCCTGCTGCGCGACCAGGGGGCGGCGGTGAACGAGCTGCTGGCCGAGATTGCCGCCGCCGATTTCGCCTCACCCGACCTGCTGCATGCCGCCACCAAGGCGCGCGAGGCGAGCGACTGGATGCGCCAGGCCGAGCCGCGCGCGGCGGAGGCGGGGGCTTCGGCGTTTCTCCAGGTGCTTGGCACCGTGACCGCCGGGTGGCTTTGCGCCAAGGTGGCGGCGCGGGCCGATGCGCCGCCTTCCGCGCGTGCCGCGGCGGAGGTGTTTCTCGACCAGATTCTGCCGCGCGTTTATGCGGCTGCCGCCACATTGAGGTCGCCGGCGCGGGCTATCGTCGACGACCGCCTGATCGCTTGAATGGGAGACCAGACCATGCGCCGCCTCGCCCCCGCCTTTTTGCTGGCCGCCCTGCTGCTCGCGGGCTGCCAGACCGTTCAGGAGAACACCGGTGCCTGCCAGCGCCCGCCGCCGTCGCCCGAGGAGGCCATCCCCAAGGCGCCGGTCGCCGAATACGTGCAGATCTACCAGCCCGGCCATTGGGACTGGGATGGCCGCAACTACTCCTGGATGGCCGGCCGCTGGATCAAGCGGACGAGTGAAAGCGGCCAGTGGCTCGGCGGCTATTGGGACCGCCCAGTCGCCCCTGGCCCCTGCGTGTGGGTGCCGGCGCATTGGGTGTGAGCACCGTCACCGCCGTGCATCGGGATCGCGGGCATCATTTCAGCAAGCGGCCGGCGATGTTCATCCGGCTGCTCGCGGGGCTCGGGGTGGAGGGGGACGCGCATGCCGGCGCGACCGTGAAGCACCGCTCGCGCGTGGCGAAGGACCCGACGCAGCCGAATCTGCGCCAGGTGCACCTGATCCACGGCGAACTCCTCGCGGAGCTCGATGCGGCCGGGTTCGACGTGGCGCCGGGGGCGATGGGGGAGAATATCACCACCGCCGGCATCGACCTGCTCGGCCTGCCGCAGGGTGCGGTGCTGGCGATCGGGGTCACGGCGCGGATCGAGATCACCGGGCTGCGCAACCCCTGCGTGCAGATCGACCGGTTCAGGCCTGGGCTGATGCAGGCCGTGCTGGGGCGGGACGCGGCGGGCGGGCTGGTGCGCAAATCCGGGGTGATGGCGATCGTGCTGGCGGGCGGCGAGGTGCATCCGGGGGATGCGATCGCCGTGCACCTGCCGGAGGGGCCGCACCGGGCGTTGCAGGTGGTTTGAGAAGAAATTTAGCAAAGGGCAGGAAACATGGGGCAGCTCGACGGCAAAATAGCGATCATCACCGGCGCCACCAGCGGCATCGGCGAGCGCACGGCGGAGGTTTTCATTGAGGAAGGCGCCACCGTGGTGC
>CAIYPH010000269.1 GCA_903928045.1 uncultured Rhodospirillales bacterium | reverse complement strand
TTCCCTTTTCTCCACGGGAGCCTGACCCCGCTGGCATCCAACCGGCGGTTGTCGATGGTGATTGGGACCAATCAGACGTTGACGGGGGGGATGACGTTTTATTTGCCGGCGGTGATTGGCGGGCCGGCGGGGGCGAGTTTGGGGGTATCGCGGGCGGCGTTGTTGGGGGCGTTTTCGTGTGCGTTGTTGATCAGCGGGTTTTGTGCGCCGCGGGTGGGCAAGCACATTGACCGGCATGGCGGGCGCGGGATTTTGGTGGCGAGTTGCGCGGTGTCGGCGCTGGGGCTGGTGTTGTTGGGGTCGGCGACGGGGTTGGTCTCCTGGTATGTGGGGTGGCTGGTGATCGGGGTGGGCATGTCGCTCGGCCTGTATGATGTGGCGTTCGCGACGATCGGGTGTTTGCTGGGGCGCGAGGCGACGCCGGTGATTACGGGGGTGACGTTGCTGGCGGGGTTTGCCAGCACGATTTTCTGGCCGATCGGGGCGAAGCTGGTGGAGGCGACGAGCTGGCAGAAGGCCTTGTTCTGCTATGCCGGGGTTCAGCTGCTGGTGAACATGCCGATGGTGTTCGCGCTGGTGCCGGCGGGGCTGCCGCGGGAGTCGGTGGCGAAGGCGGCGCCGGCGGGCGATGCGGGCCAGGTTCGGGCGGTGGCGTTTGGGTGTTTGTCGGGGTTTTTCACGCTGCGGTCGTTCGTGACCTCATCGGTGGCGGTGTTCATTCTGCCGCTGCTGATGGCGTTGGGGTTGAGCCTGGAGCGGGCGATTTTCGTCTCCGCGCTGATCGGGCCGGGGCAGGTGACCGGGCGGATCATCGAGTTCGCGTTGACGAAGCGGATGGATCTGTTGGTGCGGGCGCGGATTGCCGCTTTCCTGTCGCCGGTGAGTTTCCTGGTGCTGCTGCTCGGTGGGCCGCTGGCGGCGCCGGCTTTCGCGCTGCTCTATGGGATGAGCAACGGGGTGATGACCATCAACCGCGGCACCTTGCCGATGGCCATTTTCGGGCCGGCCGGCTATGCGAGCCTGCTCGGCTGGATCGCGGTGCCGGTGTTGCTGGCCACCGCTGGAGCGCCGACGTTGAGCGCGCCGGTGGTGGACGCGCTGACGCCGGCGGGGCTGGTGATTGCCGCGGCCAGCGCCTCGGGGCTGGCCGCGTTTCTGCTGCTGCCGTTGCGGCTGCCGCGCGTTACGCCTTGATGAAGGCGCAGCCGCCCTCGGCGAGCGGCCGGAAGGCCTGCTCGGCGGGGGTGGTGGCGACGACCTTCAGGAGGTCCCACGGGCCGCTGCTTTCGGACGGCTTCTTGGCCTGAAGCAGGTAGACCGGGTGCAGCTTGCGCCCGTCCTCGCGGATGCGGCCCTGGCCGTAGCAGTCATCGTCGGTCGGCATCGCCTTCATGCGCGAAACGGTGGCGGCGCCGCTGCGTTTGGCCTCGGCGACGCCCATGTCCTTGACCGCCTTGAGGTAGTGCAGCACCGCACCGTAATTCCCGGTGGTCACCTGATTGGTCCACATCGAGGATTTGGGGATCTTCGGCTTGATGCGGGCGGTGAAGGCGCGGGTGCGCTCGTTGAGGTCCCAGAAGAAAGCCTCGGTGAAGCTCAGCCCCTGCGCCACCTCAAGCCCGAGAGCGTGCACGGTGTTGATGGAGGCGAGCAGGGGGGCGATCTTCATCGTCTTGGTGAGGCCGAATTCCACTGCCTGCTTCACGCAGTTGATGGTGTCGCCGCCGGCATTGGCGAGGCCGAGCACCTTGGCGCCGGAGGCCTGGGCCTGCACCAGGAGGGAGGAGAAGTCGGTGGTATCGGGGAAGGGATAGCGCCGCGCGCCCAGCACCTTGCCGCCGGCCTGGCGCACGAAGTTGGAGGTATCGCGCTCGAGCTGCTGGCCGAACACGTAATCGGCGGTGACGAAGAACCAGCTATCGCCGCCGGCCGCAACCATGGCGCCGCCGGTGGACTTCGAGAGCATGTAGGTGTCGTAGGTCCAATGCACCGTGGTGGGGGCGCATTGG
>CAIYPH010000268.1 GCA_903928045.1 uncultured Rhodospirillales bacterium | reverse complement strand
TGGCCCCGCTGCTGCCGCCAGAGGATCGGCGCGCTTTGATGTCGGCGATGATCGTCGACGGATTTGCCGCCGCCCGCGCCGCGCGCGCGCCCGCCCGGGTCTATGTGGTCACCGCCGACCCCGGGATCGCCGCCATGGCCGAGGAATTCGGCTTTCGCGTGCTGCGTGAGGAAACCCAGGTCTCGGAGAGCGCCTCGGTCGACGCCGCCGCGCGCGCGTGCGAGGCGGAGGGGGTGAGTGCCCTGCTCCGCCTGCCGCTCGACCTGCCGGTGGTGACGGGGGCGGACATCGACGCGGTGTTCGCCGCCGAGGCCGACGTGGTGATCGTCCCTTCGCGCGACGGGACCGGCACCAATGCCATCCTGCGCCGACCGCCGACCTTGTTTCCCTCGCATTTCGGGCCCGACAGCCTGCCCAAGCACACGGCCGAAGCCGCCCGCGCCGGCGCAACGCTGGTTCTGCTTGACCTGCCGGGGATCGGCATGGACGTCGATGACGCCGCCGATTTGCGCGCCTTGCTCGGCTTCGCGCCGGGCGGGGCCACCGGAGCATGGCTGGCCGGGCGGCCGGATGTGGTGCGCCGGCTGCGCGCCGGAGCTATACAAGGCGGGTCCGGGAGCCCCGCATGACCGAGCCGGTCCGCCACCGCCTGCTGATCTCGATTTTTTCCATGATGGGCACCCTGATGCAGGTGCTCGACAGCACCATCGCCAACGTAGCGCTGCCCTACATGCAGGGCAGCCTCAACACCACGCTCGACCAGATCTCCTGGGTGCTGACCTCCTACGTCATCGCCTCGGCGATTGGCACCGCCCCGGTCGGCTGGATTTCGGCGCGGTTCGGCCGCAAGAACCTCTATTTGACCTGCCTGATCGGCTTCACGCTCACCTCGATGATGTGCGGCGCGGCGCAGTCGCTGACCCAGATGGTGGTGTTTCGCATCATGCAGGGTGTGTTCGGCGCGGCGCTGGTGCCGCTCAGCCAGGCGACGATGCTGGACATCTACCCCGCCGAGAAGCGCAGCCAGGCGATGGCCGCTTTTGGCATGGGGGTGATGATCGGCCCGATCCTCGGCCCGACCCTGGGCGGCTATCTCACCGATGCGTTCGACTGGCGCTGGGTGTTCTACATCAACCTGCCGATCGGTATCATCGCCACCACCGGCCTCGCCCTCACTCTGCCGCGGGCGGCGCGCAACCCGGAACTGCGGTTCGACTGGACGGGGTTTGCCGTGCTGGCCCTCGGCATCGGCTCCATGCAGCTGATGCTCGACCGCGGCCAGACCGAGGACTGGTTCAACTCGCGCGAAATCCTCACCGAGGCGGTGCTTGGCGGGCTGGGGCTTTATTTGTTCGGCGTGCACATGTTCACCGCGGAGAAGCCGTTCATCCCGCCCGCGCTGTTCAAGGATCGCTACTTCGCCACCGCGACCCTGCTGATGTTCACCACCAACACGGTGATGATGGCCTCCTCGGCGCTGATCGCGCCCTATCTGCAGAACCTGTCGGGCCATTCGGTCGCCGATACCGGGCTGCTGATGGCGCCGCGCGGCTTCGGCACCATGGCGGCGATGCTGTTTATCGCCCGGCTCGGCGGCCGCGCCGACCAGCGCAAGATCATGGCCATGGGCCTCTCCGTCCTCGGCATCACCCTCTACGACATGAGCGGCTGGACCCCCGATGTCGGCTCGACACGGGTGATGGTCACCATGGTCATCCAGGGCTTCTCGATGGGCTGCATCTGGAACCCGGTGACGGTGATCTCCTTCACCACCCTGGCGCCGCATCTGCGTGGCGATGCCACCGCCGTGCAGTCGCTCTGCCGCAACATCGGCTCGGCGATCGGCATTTCCGTCACCGCCTTCACGCTGGCGCGCGGCATACAGTCGTCACACGCCGGGCTGGCGGCCGATCTGACGCCGTTCAACCGGCTGCTGCAGGGTAACGCCCATCTGATCGATCCCGCCCATACCCAGGGGGCGCTGATCCTCGACCAGATGGTCAACCGGCAGGCGTTGATCATCGCCTACAACAACGACTTCCTGATGATGTCGATGGTGACCATCCCGGCGATGGCCATGCTGCTGCTCCTGCGCAAGCGCAAGCAAGGTGCCCCCTGACCCGGACGTGACGCGAATCCGCCCGATAACCGCGACGCTTCTTGGCGTGCTGGCGGTGGGGCTCATCCACGCCTGGCAGATCCCCTACTCGTTCTCGATGAGCGACGAAGGCTTCCTGTGGTACGGCGTGCAGCGGGTGATGCAGGGCGAGGTGCCGTTGCGCGACTTCATGGCCTATGACCCCGCCCGCTACTACAGCGCGGCCCGGCTGATGGGCCTCGCCGGCGATGACGGGCTGCTGGCGCTGCGCGTCGCGATGCTCGCCTTCCAGGCCGCCAGCGTGGCGATCGGCCTCGCCGTGCTGGCCGGCGTGGGCGGGAGGCGCGAGGCGGTGTTCGCCGCGCTGCTGCTCGGTGTGTGGATGGTGCCTTACTACAAGGTGCATGACCAGCTCGCCGCCCTGCTGTTGCTGCTCGCGCTGGCCGATCTCGTGCGCGCGCCCACCGCCGCCGCCTGTTTGCGGACCGGCGTGGCGATCGGGGTCGCGGCCCTGATCGGGCGCAACCACGCCGCCTATGGCGTGTTCGGCGCCACCCTCGCGGCGGCCTGGCTCGCAATGACGCCGCCGGGGCGCGTCGCCATCCGGCGTGGCTGGGCGCCCGGCCTGGCCGGTCTCGTGCTCGGCATCTCGCCGCTGCTCGCGATGTGCGCGCTGGTGCCGGGCTTCGCCGTCGCCTTCGCCGACAGCGTGCGGTTTCTGTTCGAGTTCGGCGCCACCAACATCGCACGCCCGGTGCCATGGCCCTGGCAGCTGCGCGGCCGCTTCGTCGCGCATGTCACCCTGCCCTTGCTTGGCACCGGGATCACGCTGCTGGCCATCGCGGCCTTTGTGCCGGCATCGATCGTATGGGTCGGCTTGCAGCGGTTGCGCCGCCGCGCCGTGCCGCCGGCTTTGGTCAGCGCGGCCTGCCTCGCCTTGCCCTACGCCCATTACGCCTTCTCGCGGCCCGACACGGTGCATGCGGTGCTCGGCGTGTTGCCCCTGTTGATCGGCACGCTGACCATCCTGGCGGCCTGCCGTCCCGTACGGCGCTGGCTGCTCGCGGGGGGGATGGCGGTGTTGAGCCTGTGCGCCACCGGGCCGCTGCACCAGGCCTGGCAGTGCGAGCGCAATCCGGCTTGCGCGCAGGTGGAGATCGCCGGCAGCCAATTCACCGTGCTGCCCGCGACGCGCGACGAGATCGCGCTGCTGCGCCACCTCGCCACCGCCTATGCACCGGGGCGAACCCCCTTCATCGCCGTGCCGTTCTGGCCCGGCGCCCATGCCCTGCTCGGCCGCCGCTCCGCATTGTGGGAGATCTACCCCCTGGTGGATCGCGCCGAGCGGACGCAGATCGCGGAAGTCGCGCGGCTACGCGAGACCAAGCCAGGCTTCGCCATCATCGCGCGCTTCGGCGTCGATTGGCGCATGGATACCCGTTTCGAGGTGACCCATGCGCCGATCTACCGCTACATCACCGAGCATTTCGAACGCCGCGACGACCCTACCTTCCCCGATCTGGAGATCTACCGGGCCCGCGACTGACCACGCCCTACCGCCCCGGACCGACCCGGCTCTCCGCCAGATGATCGAACCGCCGCCGGTAGGCGCCGAGGCCGAGGGTCTGCGAGCGGAGCTCGATGATGAAATCATGCAGCTCCGCCTGCGGCACCAGGGCCTCCACGTCGTCCCAGCCCGGCGTGCCCTCAACCTCCGCGTAGCCGAGAATCTGGCCGCGCCGCCCGGTCAGCAGACGCTGTGCGCGGGAGGTGAATTCGCTGGGCACCCGCACCGTCACCTGGTCGAACGGCTCCAGCAGCAGCGGCTCGGCCGCCGCCAGCCCCTCGGCCATCGCTGACCTGGTGGCGGATTTGAACGCCATGTCCGAGCTGTCGACCGCGTGGTAGCTGCCGTCCACCAGTGTGACCGAGACATCGACCACGGGATGGCCGAGCGGGCCTCTCCGTGTGGCCTCTTCCGCCGCTTCGCCGACGGCGGGGATGTAGTTGCGCGGCACCACGCCGCCGACGATCTTGTCGACGAACAGGAAGCCGGCGCCGCGGTCGCGGGGGGCGATGTCGATCTTGATGTCGGCGAACTGGCCATGCCCGCCGGTCTGCCGCTTCAGCCGGCCGTGCTGGTGCACCGCGCGGCGGATCGTCTCGCGATAGGCGACCTTGGGCGGCGCGGTGGTGACGCGCAGGTTGTAGGCCTTGGCGAGCCGTTCGATGGCGGCATTGAGGTGCATCTCGCCCTGACCGTGCAGCACGGTCTGCGCGAGGTCGGCGTCCTGGGTGACGCTCAGCGCCAGGTCCTCCTCGGCGATCTTCTGCAAGGCGCCGGAGAGCTTGACGTCGTCATTGCGGTCCCCGGTGGCGATCGCCAAGGCGTAGACCGGCGGCAGCGCGGCGGGGAAGGCGAGGGCCGCGACCGGCGTGGTCGACACCGTGGCGCCGGTCGTCACGCCATCCAGCCGGCCGAGTGCCACCACCTCGCCGGCCTCCGCCTGCACGGCCTTGGCCGGCTCGCCGCCGGGATAGCGGTAGATGCCGCCGAGCCTTGAGCCGCCGAGCGTCGCGCCGTCCTTCACCGTGCCGCGCCAGATACGGGCGATGGAGAGCTTGCCGGTATGGCCGGCATGGATGCTGCGCACCACCTGCGCCACCGGCTCCGTCCCCTCGGCGACGCCGCGTGCGCGCGCGGTTTCCTCGGCAGATGGCGTATCATGGCGCAGCGCCTTCCACAGGCGTTGGATGCCGTTATCGGTCTCGGCATTGCCGAGCAGCACCTCCACCACCGCGTCGGCTGCCAGATCGGCGCGCAGCTGGGCGTAGATCTCCTGCGTGGAGGGCGCGACCTCTTCGATCAGCTTCTCCAGCAGGGCGTCGTTATGGTCGGCCAGGCGCTCCAGCAGCACGCCGCGCACCTCCTGCTCGCGCGCCTGCATCTCGCCGGGCAGGGCGATCAGCTCCGATTCCTGGCCCTTGCGATAGCGATAGGCCCGCTCGCTGACGACATCGACGTAGCCGGTGATTTTGCCGGCGCCGTCGCGGATCGGCACCTGGCGCAGCACCAGCGGCACGCGGGAATGGCCCTGCAGGGCGTCGAGCACCGTCTGCGCGCGTCCCTCCAGCGTCTCGATCTTGTTGATGAACACGATATGGGGGATGCCGCGGTCATCGAGCTGCTTCAGCAGCGGGGCCGCCAGCATCGCCTTGGCCGCCACCGGCTCGACCACCACGACGGCGATATCCACCGCGGTCAACGCCGCCGCGGTCTCGAAGGCGAATTCGACCGAGCCGGGGCAGTCGATCAGCGACCAGCTATCGCCGAGGAAGCTGCAATGGCCGAGCCGCAGCTCGGTGCCCATGCGCCGGCTGCGCGGGTCGCCGCGCTTGATGGTGGCGCCGCCGGCCAGCATGAGGGCTTCGAAAAGGGTCGATTTGCCGCTGCCATAGGGGCCGATGATCGCCGCCGCGCGGGGGCGATGCGTGCCGCCCCCATTGGATTGTCCTGACATAAGGCGCCTCCGTTCGGGCCGCCTGCGCGGCTTCGTTGCTTGTCCCGGCGCCGTGCGGCACGAGAGATTGCGTCGGCGAGGCGCCGTGCGGCGATGCTAGCGCGAATGCGCGGCCATGCGAACCACCTCTTGCCGAACCGGGCCGACGCGCGCACATCCCGGCCATGCTTCACATCGCCAAGCTCTCCGTCGGCACCAGGGATCTCGATGACATGCGAGAATGGCAGGCCGAGCGCCTCGCCCGCACCGGCACCCTGTACCACCAGACCCGCAACTTCCCCCGCCGCACCGCGGAAGTCCTGGATGGCGGATCGATCTATTGGGTGATCTCCGGCAGCATGCTGGTGCGCCAGCGCGTGCTCGATATCGTGGCGGCCACATGGGACGACGGCAGCGCCTGCGCTGCGATTCATCTGGACCCTGAACTGGTGCCACTCGCCGGCCGCCCGACCCGGCCGTTCCAGGGCTGGCGCTATCTGGAGCCCGCCGCGGCCCCGCCGGATCTCGGCAGTTCGGCGGCGGCATCCGGCGCCGAGGATCTGCCCGAGTCGATGCGTCGCGAACTCGCGTCCCTCGGACTGCTGTAGGTCAGAGATGCCCGACGGGGTCCGCGCCGGCGGCGATGCTATCGAGCGCGGCGTGGCGGCGGATGACGACCGTGTCGGTCGAGGGGATCTCGATCAGCCCATCCCCCTTCAGCTTGGTCAGCGTGCGGCTGACCGTCTCGATGGTGAGGCCAAGATAATCGGCGATGTCGCTGCGGGTCATCGGCAGCAGCACCGTCTCGGCGCTGCCGGGCTTGTGGCCGAGGCAGTGCACCGGCATTTCCGACCGCGCGATGAGGAAGGAGGCCAGCCGCTCGCGCGCCGTCTTGCGGCCGAGCAGCAGCATCTGCTCCTGCGCCGCCACCAGCTCGTTGGAGGCCACTTCGAGCAGGCGCTTCTCCATCGCCGGGAAATCATCGAGCAGCGCGCGCAGCTTGGGCCGCGAGAAGCGGCAGATGCGCATCGGCTCCACCGCCTCGGCGCTGAAGGAATAGGACGAAGACACCGCGAGGCCGAGGAAATGCCCCGGCCCGGCGAAACCGGTGATCTGCCGCCGTCCATCCGGCAGCAGCTTGAACAGCTTGGCGGTGCCGGCGGTGACGTTGAAGAAATTTTCCGCCGGGTCTCCCTCGTCGATGAAGCAGCGCCCGGGCTCGATCGACAACTGCACCGCCACCGCGGCCAACCGGTCGAGATCACGGCCATCGATGGCGTTGCACACGCTGTGCGCCCGCGCGCCGCAATGCGCGCAGTCATTCCCGCTGCGATGGGGGTCGACAAGCAGAGGCCGGGCGCGGGTGACTGACATGAAACCAATCGGCGAATTTTCTTCGCCGCCTCGCCAATATGCGCCTGTCATAGCCGGCGAAACCGCTTATTGGAACCGCCCGGCGTCTTGATACGTCGCGCGCTTTGATCTGCGTCAACGCGCTTGCACACTCTATCGCACATCATGGGCCGGCACGTCATCATCCCATGGTTACCTAAATGTCCGGTTTCGCGTGTCATCCGTTGCGGCCGGACCAGGCTCCCGGCGTCTATCCCCTGGTTCGCGAGGCGATTCCGGGGATCGATCTCAAGGCCTGGTTACAGTTCGCCCGCCGCATCACCGACCCTCGCAAAGCCGGGCGCGAGGGGATCATGGTGGTCACCCGCAAGCCGCGGCTCCTGCCCTGCGGCCTGTTCGTCTATCGGCGGGAGGACGACCTCGAGCGCGGCCCCGTTCTGGTGGCCGAGCACTTCGTCGCCGTCGACCTGCTCGACGCCGAGCCGGTGATGCAGGCGCTGATCGACGAGTTGGACGGGTTGGCCAAGCGCCTGGGCTGCGGCGCCATCCGCGCGATGGTGATGAGCCCCTCGTCGCTGCTCGCCTCGGGCCTGCACGCCGCCGGCCACCGGCCGGAGGGGGCGGCGCTATGGAAGGATATCGCCGAGCCCGCCGCCGGCAGCGCGACGATCCCGACGCGCTGAACAGGGCTGCTCCGCCGCCGCTTGCGCGGGAGCGGCGGGGATGGCCATGAAGGCGGCCATGAATGCCCAAGTCGCCCTGCCGATCTTCCTGCTCGCCGCAGCGGGCTTCCTCTCCTCCGCCGGCTCGCGGGTGATCGACCCGCTGCTCTCGGTCATCGCCGCCGATTTCGCCACCACCGTGCCCGCGGTCTCGGTGGTGGTGGCGGCCTATACGCTTCCCTACGGCCTGTTCCAGATCGCCATCGGCCCGGTGGGCGACCGCGTGGGCAAGCTGCGCGTGGTTTTGTGGGCGCTGGTCGCGTTTGCCATCGGCACCGGCGCCTGCGCCTTCGCCACAGGCGTGCTCTCATTGGCCGCGCTGCGGGTGGTGGCGGGGGCCGCGAGTGCGGCGATCATCCCGGTCGCCATGGCCTATGTGGCCGACGCGGTGCCCTACGCCGAACGGCAGGTGACGCTGAGCCGCTTCCTCAACGGCATCGTGCTCTCCCAACTCGTCGCGGGGCCCTTGGGCGGGGTGTTCGGCCAATATGTCGGCTGGCGCGGCGTGTTCCTGCTGCTGGCGATCGGCGGCTTCGCGCTCGCGCTTGGGCTCGCGCTGCGCCGGCGCCATTTGCCGGACCCGCGCAACCATGGCGGCAGCCTCAGCCTCAACAATTTCATCGTCATGGCCCGCCACGCCGGGGCGCGGCGCATTCTGGTCTTCGGCATGCTGGATGGCATGCTGCTGATGGGCTGCTTCCCCTTCCTCGCCCCCTACATGCACGAGGCATTCGGCCTGTCCTACGCCAGCGTCGGCCTGGTGCTGGCCTCCTTCGGTATCGGCGCGCTGGCCTATACCCGCAACGCCCGCCGTCTGGTGCCGCGCCTCGGCGAGGGCGGCTGCGCGCTCGTCGGCGGGCTGCTGATGGCGGCCGCCGTCGCCGCCGGGGTGCTGGTGCCGGTGTGGTGGGTGTTCATCCCGGTCGAGGCGGCGATGGGGCTCGGCTTCTACATGCTGCACGGGGTGATGCAGGCCCGCGCCACCGAACTGCTGCCACACGCCCGCGCCACCGCCGTTTCCGCCTTCGCCTTCGTGCTGTTCCTCGGCCAAAGCATCGGCGCGCTGGTGATCGGCTTCGCGATCGCCCATG
>CAIYPH010000267.1 GCA_903928045.1 uncultured Rhodospirillales bacterium | reverse complement strand
CCGATCCTCAAGGTCGCACTGGCCGCTCATGGCGCCAGGCACACCATCAAACCAGTTCTTGCACGGCAGAGCGCCGCAGCATAACGTCCAAACCAGCAGCGCTCGATCGGCCAATTTCAACAGAGATCGGGACATCCCCCTGGCAGCGATGCCCGATGTAGCTGACCTGCCAGCACGGCGGGAAGGTCGGGTAACCTTCGGCTACTTCGGTCGGACCGTGCGCCTCAATCAACGGGTCATAAGGAGTTGGTCAAGCATACTGAACGCGATTCCGCATGCACGATTGATGCTCAACAGCGCTCCTTTTGCCGAGGCGGCGGGACGCGAGCAGATGATCGCGCAGTTTGCGCTACACGGGATCGGCCATGAGCAGCTCGCGCTCGTTCATACGTCTCCACAGCCACGCACCTGGGAGGCGTACGGTGAGATCGACATCGCACTCGATCCCTTTCCCCACAACGCGGGCACCACGACGGTCGAAGCGCTGTGGCAGGGCGTCCCGGTGATCAGCATGAAGGACCGCGCAGGCGTGGGCAGGATCGGCGCGTCGCTGCTCCGGGCGATTGGGCTCGACGATTGGGCGGCGGATGACGAAGGCGCCTATGTCGCCCGCGCGATCCAGGCCGCGAGCGATCTCGATGGGCTATCGGCCCTGCGAGCCACATTGCGTCACCGTGTCGCCACATCCCCGCTTTGCGATGCCGAAGGCCTCGCCCGGGAAATGGAGGCGGTGTACCGGGCCCTGTGGCGAGCATGGTGCGCGGGGGGCTGACAGGCCATCCGATCCGGTCACGCGCGGCGGGTTAAACTAGAGTCTTGCCCAGAACCGCGCCGACTGTTCGGCATAGGAGAGCGATATCGCTGTCACGGGACAATCGGTGATCGCCATCCTTGATCAGGATCACCTCGACATCCTCCGACGCCAGACACTCCGCCAACGTCAGCGCCTGACGCCAGGGAACGTCATCGTCGCGCTGGCCCTGGAGCAGGCGAACGGGGCAAATGACGGCAATGGGGCCGCCGAGGAGAAGATGGGCGCGACCATCCTCGATCAGCCCCCGGGTGATGACGTAGGGCTCACCATAGGCGCTGGGAATTTCACGGAAGCCGGTCGTCATGAGCGCGGTTTGCTGCGCCATCGTCATCCCCTGCCACATCAGATACTCCGTGAAGTCCGGCGCGGCGGCAATTCCGACGATGGCGATGACGCGTTGCGGTCGGCGCAGGGCGATCAACAGCGCGATCCAGCCGCCCATCGAGGAGCCGACCAGCAGGAGCGGCCCCGCGGTCAAACGGTCGATCAGGAACAGCGCGTCCTGCATCCAGCGGCCGATCGACCCATCGACGAAGGCGCCACCGCTTTCGCCATGGCCAGAGTAGTCAAGGCGCAGCATCGCCTGACCGGAGGCGGCGCAGGCGTCCCGCAGGCTGGTGGCCTTGATGCCTGCCATGTCGCTGTTGAAACCAGGCAGGAAAACGATGGTCGGCCCCTCCCCATCGAGCCGGGCCCAGGCCAGCTCCACCCCATCGCCCCTGTCCATTCGTCCGCTCTGCTCCATCGCCGCCTCCCTTCCAAACGCTTCGTCGCATGTTATAGCCCAGTGCATGAGTATGACGGAAAGTTCGCCCTATCCGGTGGTGTTGCAGGTTCTGCCGGCGCTTGACGGCGGCGGGGTCGAGCAGGGCACGGTGGAGATGACCCAGGCGATCACCCGCGCCGGCGGTGGCGCCGTGGTGGCGAGCGCCGGCGGGCGGTTGGTTCCGGCGATCGAACACGCCGGGGGCCGGCACGTCGCGCTGCCGCTCGACAGCAAGAATCCATGGCGGATTTGGCGCAACGCGGCCCGGCTTGCGGCGCTGATCCGCGAAGCCGGTGTCGACATCGTGCACGCCCGTTCACGCGCGCCAGCCTGGTCGGCCTGGCTGGCGGCGCGGCGGACCGGGGCGCATTTCGTCACCACCTATCACGCGCCATACGGCGAGGATTTCGTCGGCAAACGCCGCTACAACGCGGTAATGGCCAAGGGCGAAATCGTCATCGCGATCAGCCACTTCATCGCCGGCCTGATCCAGAGCCGCCATGGCGTGCCGCCTGAGCGGATCCGTGTGGTACCGCGCGGGGTCGATCCTGCGATGTTCGACCCCGAGCGCGTGTCGACCGATCGCAAGTTCAAGATCGCCAAGGTGTGGCGGGTGCCGGACGGGGCGCCGACCATCATGCTGCCGGGCCGGCTGACGCGGTGGAAGGGGCAGACGGTGCTGATCGAGGCGCTGGCCCTGATGGAGAACCGGGAGGCGTGCCTGGTGCTGGTCGGCGATGACCAGGGGCGGCACAAATTCACCGCCGAGCTGGTGGCGCTGGCCGAGCGCCTCGGCGTTGGCCAGCGGGTGCGGCTCGTCGGGCATTGCGACGATATGGCGGCGGCGCTGACGCTGTCGGACGTCGTGGTCAATCCCTCCATCGCGCCCGAGGGGTTTGGCCGGGTGGTGATCGAGGCGCAGGCGATGGCGCGGGTGGTGATCGGCACGGACCATGGTGGCGCGGCGGAGACCATCGAGCACGGGGTGACCGGGTTCCATGTGCCGCCAGGCGACGCGCGGGCGTTGGCGCGGCAGATCGACGCGGCGCTGTGCTTGCCGGAGGCCGAGCGTGCGGCGATTGGCGCGGCGGCGCGGGCGTCGGTCTCGGCGCGATACACCACCGCGGGATTGCAGGCCGCGACGATCGACGTGTATCGCGCGGTGCTGGGCTGATGCGGGTTCTGGTGATCCGGCTCGGCGCGTTCGGGGATTTCGTGCAGTCCTTCGGCCCCTTTGCCGCCATCCGTGCCCATCATGCGGCCGATGAGATCACCCTGCTGACCACCGCCCCCTTCGCGGGGCTCGCCCGCGCGGCGCCGTGGTTCGACCGCATCGAAATCGACGCGCGGCCGGGCTGGTGGAACATCCCGGGCCTGCTGCGACTGCGCAGGCAGTTGCGGGGTTTCGACCTTGTGTATGACCTGCAGACGTCCGGCCGCTCCTCGCGCTATTACGCGCTCGCCGGCCGGCCGCGCTGGTCCGGCATCGCCAAGGGCTGCGCCGTGCCGCATGCCAATCCCGAGCGGGACGCCATGCACACCCGCGAGCGGCAGCGCGAGCAGCTGGAAATGGCCGGGCTGAGTGAGTTCCCGCCGCCGGAGCTGGGGTGGCTGCCCCGCAGCAAGGCCGCGCTGCCGGCGCGTTTCGCCCTGCTGGCGCCAGGGGCCGCGGCGCACCGGCCGGGCAAGCGATGGCCGCCGGAGCAGTATGCGCTGCTGGCGCGCATGCTGATGGAGCGCGGCATCACACCGGTGGTGATCGGCGGCAGGGGCGAAGAGGACATCGGGCAGATCATCCACTTGTTCTGCCGGGACGCGGTGAACCTGATCGGCAAGACCTCGCTCTCCGAAATCCTTGATATCGCGCGCCAGGCCTGCGTATCGGTGGGCAATGACACGGGGCCGATGCATCTCGCCGCGATGTCCGGCAGCCCGACCCTGGTGCTGTTCGGCCCGGAGAGCGACCCGGCACTGACCGCGCCGCGCGGGCCGGGCGGGGAGTGGCTGGCGGTGATCAAGGTGGACAACATGGCCGAGTTGACCGCCGAGGAGGT
>CAIYPH010000266.1 GCA_903928045.1 uncultured Rhodospirillales bacterium | reverse complement strand
TCGCCGCAACGGTGCTCTATCTCATCCCGCGCACCGCATTGCTCGGCGCGCTGCTGCTGACCGCCTATCTCGGCGGCGCCGTCGCCGCCCATGCGCGCATCGGCGATCCCCTGTTCACGCATACGCTGTTCGGCGTTTATGTCGGCGTCCTGCTCTGGGCGGCACTGCTGCTGCGGCGGCCGGACTTGCTGGGGGAATTCGGTATTCGCATCGGTAATCGGGCGGAGTGAGCTCACGTGGGCGACAGCATCAAGATGCCATCGCTATCGAATAGCTAGAAATTCACAAATCGACTTTCCGCCTCGGCGTGCGGTTGCGGGCAATCTCATCGCGCGGAAAGTCGCGCAGATAGCTGACCAACCTACGATTGAACAAAAATTAGCCTCTATTTTTTCAATAAACCAACGATACGCACGTCTAACGCAGTCCCCGTAGCCCAAGCGCCTCACCCCACCACCACGAAAGCCAGGCCCAAAGTGACGCCCGCGGCGGCCTCGCCGCTACTCCCACTCAATCGTCCCAGGCGGCTTGCTCGTAATATCGTACGTCACGCGATTGATGCCGCGCACCTCATTGACAATCCGGTTCGCCACCCGCGTCAGAAACGCCATGTCATACGGATACACATCCGCCGTCATCCCATCCGTGCTGGTCACCGCGCGCAGCGCGCAGGCATGGTCGTAGGTGCGCCCATCGCCCATCACGCCCACCGTGCGCACCGGCAGCAGCACCGCAAACGCCTGCCAGATCGCGTCATACAGGCCGGCATTGCGGATTTCCTCGAGATAGACGGCATCAACCTTGCGCAGCAGATCGGCCTTCTCGCGCGTGATCGCCCCCGGAATACGGATCGCCAGGCCCGGCCCAGGGAATGGATGCCGGCCGACAATCGCCTCGGGGATGCCGAGTTCGCGGCCCAGCACGCGCACCTCGTCCTTGAACAATTCGCGCAGAGGCTCGACCAGTTGCATCCGCATATGCGCCGGCAGACCGCCGACATTATGGTGCGACTTGATCGTCACACTCGGCCCGCCCGTGTGGCTGACACTTTCGATCACATCCGGATAGAGCGTGCCCTGGGCGAGGAAATCCGCGCCGCCGAGTTTCTTCTGCTCCTCTTCGAACACCTCGATGAACAGGCGCCCGATCGTCTTGCGCTTGATCTCCGGGTCCGTCACCCCTTCCAGCGCGCCGAGGAACAGGTCGGACGCATCGCGATGGATCAGCTTGATGTTGAATCGGTCACGGAAAGTCTTGACCACGTCTTCGGTTTCGCCGGCGCGCATCAGCCCGTGATCGACATAGATGCAGGTGAGCTGGTCACCGATCGCCTCATGGATCAGCACCGCCGCGACAGAGGAATCAACCCCGCCCGAAAGCCCGCAAATCACCTTCCCCGTACCCACCTGGGCGCGAATTTTCGCAATCTCGGCATGGCGGAAATTCGCCATCGTCCAGTTGCCCGTCAGCCCCGCCACCTTATGGGTGAAGTTGCGCAGCAGCGCGGCGCCATGCGGCGTGTGCACGACCTCGGGATGGAACTGCACGCCGTAGAAATGCCGCGCATCATCGGCAATGGCGGCAAAGGGTGCGCCCTCACTCACGCCGACGGCTCGGAAGCCCGGCGGCAGGCGCGTGACGCGGTCGCCATGGCTCATCCACACCTGCTCGCGCGCGCCTGGCGCCCAAACGCCGTCGAAAATCGCGCAGCTCTCGGTCACATCGACAAAGGCGCGGCCGAATTCGCGATGGTCCGAATTCAGCACCTCGCCGCCGAGCTGCGCCACCATGGTCTGCTGGCCGTAGCAGATGCCGAGCACCGGCACGCCGGCCTGGAAGACGATATCCGGCGCCCGCGGCGCACTGCCCTCGGTGACGCTGGCCGGACCGCCAGAGAGGATGAAGGCGCGCGCACCAAAGGCGGCGATGCGGGCCGGGTCCGCACTGAAGGGCCAGATTTCGCAATAAATCCCGCTCTCCCGCAGGCGGCGGGCGATGAGCTGGGTGACCTGGCTGCCGAAATCGAGGATCAGCACGCGGTCAGCGACGGTCTCGGAAGCAGCGGGGGGAGATGATGCGTTTGCCATGTCGCCCTTTGCCGCATTTCGCCCGGAATCGGCAAGCGCGGAGCCTGCACCCGAGCCAAGCCCCCCGCGTTTATCGCGCGGGAGAGGTCGACAGCAGCTTCTCGATGGGGTCCCAGGTAAACGCGGTCTGCGGCACCATCGTCCCGGCCACCCGGACCTGCGACTCCATCACCGCGCGGCCCCCAAGCCGCTGGTAGAACCAGCGCGACGGATTATCCCTGAGCACCCAAAGAAAGGCCGAGCGGCACCCGGAATGGGCCAGATCGGCCGCGGCCGCCCGCAGCAGACGCCGCCCGATGCCCCGGTCGCGGAAATCGTCCAGCACATAGAGCGTCTCGACCTCGCCCTCGGCGAGCCTGTCTCCTCGCGCCGGTCCCGCCGTGGTGAAGCCAACCAGTCGCTGCCCGACATCGGGCGCATCCTGC
>CAIYPH010000265.1 GCA_903928045.1 uncultured Rhodospirillales bacterium | reverse complement strand
GGGAATGGGGGATCAGCCACTACCGGCTGGCGCCGGCGTGAAAAGAAAGCAAGCGCTTCTTTTTGAAAAAAGAATCAAAAACATTTTGTCCGTTTGCCGTGTACTCTCCCCGTCACGCGCGATGCCAAATGAGTAAAAGTTTTTTGGTTCTTTTTTCCAAAAAAGAACCGCTTCCTTCCCTGCTTCCCGAAGACCCCCTGGCCACCGCCGCCGGCAAACTCGGCCTTTTGCTGGCCGCCAACCAACCCTTCTACCCGCTCTACGCCGGCTGGCTGACCGGCGTCTGGACCTGGCAATCGGCCGCGGTGCTATGGGTGATGCCGGTCTTCGCCGCCGTCCCCCTGCTCGCCCGGCGCAGCGCGCTTGCCGCCCGGCTGCTGCTGCCCGTGGCGGGCATCGCCAATACCGTGCTGATGGCCCGACTGCTCGGCCCGCAAGCCGGGCTCGACTATCTGCTCATCCCCTGCGCGGCCCTCGGCGCAGTCCTGTTTCGCGCGACGGAGCGCAAGGCGATGCTGGCGGTGGTCGGCCTCGCCTTGGCCGCCTGGCTGCTGGCGGATGGCCCGCCGGGCGTCTTGTTCGATGCGGCGGGCTACGCGGCGCTCCAGCGGATGAACGCCATCAGCGCCATCGCCTTGTGCGGCCTGATCGGCTGGCTCACGCCGCGGGCGGCGCCTTTGCTTCCGCCTCGCGCTTGAGGGCGCGGTAGCTGCGAGCGCTGAACGGCAACATGCTGAGATAGAGGATGCCGCCCAGCGCCAGCGCCCCCCATGGGTCGGCCACCAGGATCGCCGCGTAGAGGCCGATGCCGAGCATGGTCGGCAGCACCAATTCGCGGCGCATCTTGAAGTTCTTGAAGTTCCATACCGGCAAGGTTGAGACCAGCAGCAGAGCGGTGCCGATCAGCACCGCCGCGCAGACCACCGGGGCATGCACGATGGCGAACAGCCAGTCCCACCCCATCGCCTTGGCCTCGAGCCCGGTGAACAGCGGGAACAGCACCAGCCCGGCGCCGGCGGGGGCGGGCACGCCGGTGAAGAAGTTGTAGGTATAGGCCGGGTGCGGATCGCCATCGATCGCCGCGTTGAAGCGGGCGAGCCGCAGCGCCATGCAGACCGCGAACATCAGGCAGGGCACGAAGCCGAAGCCACCGGCGGTTTGCAGCGTCCACAGATAGAGGATGAACGCCGGCGCCACCCCGAAACACAAGAAATCCGCCAGGCTGTCGAACTCGGCGCCGAAGCGCGAGGTCGCCTTCAGCAGCCGCGCGATACGGCCATCGAGCCCATCGATCGCCGCCGAGACCAGGATCGCCACCGCCGCCGCGCCGAAGCGCCCTTCGAGCGCGAGCCGCATCCCCGTCAACCCCGAGCACAGGCCGAGCATGGTCAGGATGTTCGGGATCATCCGGTTGAACGACGGCCCCTTGAAGCGCGGGCGCAGGCGCGGCTTGAGGCGGGTCTGCAGCTTGCGCATCGAGGCTTCCATCAGCGGCACCGGGCGGGGGCGATTGCTGCTCATGCCGGGCGCTCGCTGCCGGGAGACAGGAAGGAAGCGCTTCTTTTTGAAAAAAGAAGCAAAAACTTTCTATCTGTTTGCTTCCGCGTTTCCCCGGGCAGCTCCGAACCAGTGGATAAAAGTTTTTTGGCTCTTTTTTTCAAAAAAGAACCACTTGCCTTCAAATTTCTGGCCATCTCACAACTCCGCCACCACCGTCTCGCCACCGATCATGGTCTGCCCCACCGCCACGAGCGGCGTGACGCCGTGCGGCAGATAGACGTCGGTGCGGCTGCCGAAGCGGATGATGCCGAAGCGGGCACCGGCCGCCACCGCCTCGCCCTCACGCACGTCGCACAGGATGCGCCGCGCGATCAGCCCGGCGATCTGCACCACCGCGAGGTCCCGCCCATCGGGCATCAGGATGGCGAGCGCGTTGCGTTCATTGTCGGTGCTGGCCTTGTCGAGATTGGCGCTGAGGAACTTGCCATGGCGATAGGCGATCCGCGTCACCGTGCCGGCGACGGGGGCGCGGTTCACGTGCACGTCGAGCACCGAGAGGAAGATCGCCACCCGCCAGCGCGGCACGTCGCCGAGGCCAAGCTCCTCGGGCGGCACGGCCTCGACGACAGAGACGACATGCCCGTCGGCCGGGGCGATCACCACCTTCCGGTCAGGGGCCACGCGCTCGGGGTCGCGGAAGAAATACAGGCAGAACAGCACGAAAACCGCGCCGAGCCAGGCCAGCCAGTTGCCCACGAACAGGCCAAGCACCACCGCGACGGCGCCGCCGGCGATGAAGGGCCGCCCGGCCGGATGCGGAGGGGCGAGAACGAGGCGAAGGGATTCGGCGAGCGCCATTGGGATCCTGAACAAAAACTCCCCTCGTTTATGGATGCTTCACCATGCCGGTTCAAGCTTGTCGCGGAATTCGTATGGGAGGCATGGCATGGCGAGTGATCAAACGGTCCGCCTCGGGCCGTTCGTGGTGGACGAAAACGGCGGCATCACCCCGCCACGGGACCATGACGCCCGTTTTACCCTGCGCTGGCGCGGCTGCGTGATGCACGCGGCGCTGCGGGCGGCGGGCAGCGAGGCGGTGGGCTCCGAGCGGATCGAGTTGCGCATGACGGCGGTGCTCGGCCGGGTGCCTTCGAGCGCCGAGACCTGCGGCGAGCGGCGGGACGAGGTGTTGACGATGCTGCGCGAGGCCAATCGGGAGGCCAATGGGCCGTTGCGCCTCGGCCTCAGCGCCGATCACCGCGTGCTGATGCGCGAGCGGCGGGACCTGGTGCCACCGCTGACCAGCCGCTCCTTGGTGGCGGAGGTCACCGGGTTTGCCCTCGGAGTCGCGCCCTATCTCGACTTCGTCGCCGAATCAGGCGTCACCCCGGCCGGCACCGCGAAGATCTGACCGGGGAAAATCAGGTTCGGGTCGCGGATCTGATCGCGATTGGCCTCGTAGATCACCGTATAATGTACCCCCTGGCCATAGGCGGCGCGCGCGATGCGCCACAGGCTCTGGCGCGGCTGCACCACCACCCGCCCCCCCGCGACGTCCTGCGCTGAGATCTTCGCGCGGGTGAACGGCAGTTCCAGCCGGGCGACCGGCTGGCCGCCGGGGCCGATCTGATCGAGGCGCAGGCGATGATCGCCCGGCGCAACCGCCTCGGCCGGCTGCAAATTCCAACGCCCGGCGGCGTTGGCGGTGGCGTCACCCACCGGGCGATCGTCAATATAGAGGCGCGTCACGCTGCCCGGCACCGCGGCCCCCGAGAAGCGGATCGCGCCGGCATCGTCGTAATCCACCACGTCGAGTCCGAGCCGGCCTGAGGGGCTCGCCGGGCCCTGCAACACCCGCGCCGGCCCGCTCGGCGGCATCAGCACCGCAAGCGGTGGCGCCGGGGTTGGAACCGGCGCGGCTTGCGGGGCAGCGGCTTGCGGGGCAGCGGCTTGGGTGGGCGGCGCCTGGACCGATGGGGCATTGAGCACGAACACCACCGGCGCTTCGGCCTCGACCAGGCTGCCATCCGGCTGACGGGACGCCACCTTCAGGTCATGGCCACCGACCGGCAGCGGCTGCGCGGGGGTGATGACCCATTGGCCATTGCGATCCGCCTCGCCAAGAGCGATCTCGCGGCCGTCGACGGTGATGACGATCTGCGCGCCCGGCGCCGCACGCCCGGCGAGCACGGCATCGCCGGCGGGGCTGATGCGCACGATATCGAAGCTGGGCCGCAGGGGCGTGGAGGCCGGCGGGCGGGGGGCCGGCACGGGGGGGACGGGAGCGGCGTTCGGGGCGGCGGGAGCAGGGGCGGCCACGAGAGGTGCGGGGGCCGGCGTAGGCGTCGGCGTAGGTGGCGCGGCGGCGACGGCCGGCGGGGCGATCGGGGCGGGCGGTGAGACGGCGAGAGGCGGCGCGGGGGCCGCGGGACTGGGGACCGCGGCGGCCATCTGCGGCGGCGGGGCGGGCGGGGCGTCGGTTCGTGGGGTGGGGCGCAAAGCGAACCAGCCGGCCGCGGCGACAACCGCCACCAAGACCACCCAAAGCGCCCGTGTTCGAGCCGTCATATCCGTTTGTGTGCCAAGCGCCGAGCCTCCATCCAGACCGCGACCCTACGCAGGGCAACTCCGCTTGTCACACGGAAATATCATCCCCCACTCCCAAGTCATGCAATCTGCGTTCATATTGCACCCAACCATCACCAGCGGAGACAGACATGGCCCAAAAGCCGAAACCCGGCGGAATGCTGCTGCCCATGCCGATATGGGACATCCCCGTGCGGCTGTTCCACTGGATGCTGCCGGTGCTGAGATCGGAGAGCGTCGTGTAGGG
>CAIYPH010000264.1 GCA_903928045.1 uncultured Rhodospirillales bacterium | reverse complement strand
CGCTCCGGCACCGAGGTCACCTACATCCCCGGCAACCACGACGAGATGTTCCGCAACTGGCTCCCCCTCGGCCTCGAGGTCGGCGGCATCAAACTGCGCCAGGATGCCGTCCACACCACCGCCGACAACCGCCGCTTCCTCGTCATGCACGGCGACGAGTTCGACAGCGTGGTCCGCTACGCCAAGTTCCTCGCCCTCCTCGGCGACTGGGCCTACACCACCGCCCTGGTGATCAACCGCTGGTTCAACGCCATCCGCCGCCGCCTCGGCTACCCCTACTGGTCCCTCTCGGCCTGGCTGAAGCGGCAAGTAAAAGAAGCCGTCAAAGCGATCGACCGCTTCGAAACCGCCCTCGCCGCCGAAGCCAAACGCCGCGGCCTCGATGGCGTCGTCTGCGGGCATATCCACCACGCCGAAATGCGCACCGTGAACGGCGTGCTCTACATCAACGACGGCGACTGGGTGGAAAGCTGCACGGCGCTGGTCGAACATAATGACGGCAAGCTCGAACTGATCGACTGGGCCGAGCAGAACCGCCTCTCCTTCCTGGCGCCCCGCCTGGCCCGCGTCCCCCAGGCGGCCTGACTCCATTGACCGAGGCCGAACGCGAGGAACATCGCGCCCGCCTGCTCGCGGTCGGGCCACTCCCCGCCCGCATCCTCATCATTTCCGACGCCTGGCGCCCCCAGGTCAACGGCGTGGTGCGCACGCTCGAAACCATCAGCGGAGAACTCCGCGCCATGGGCCACACCGTCGACGTCATCGGCCCCGACCGCTTCACAACCCTGCCCTGCCCAACCTACCCGGACATCCGCCTCTCCCTCTTCCCCCGCCGCAAACTCAACCGCCTCATCGAGACCTTCCAGCCCGACGCCCTGCACATCGCCACCGAAGGCCCCCTCGGCCTCTCCGCCCGCGCCTGGGCCAAAAAGCGCGGCTGCGCCTTCACCACCGCCTTCCACACCCGCTTCCCCGAATACGTCCAGGCCCGCACCGGCCTGCCGACCGGCTGGTTCTACGCCTTCCTCCGCTGGTTCCACGGCGGCGGCCAGGGGATGATGGTCGCCACCCAAAGCCTGCGCGACGAGCTCGCCGGCCGCGGCTTCAAACACATCCGCACCTGGTCGCGCGGGGTGAACCTCGACCTCTTCAAGCCCACCCCCGCCGAACCCTGGAACCTGCCCCACCCGATCTTCGCCTATGTCGGCCGCGTCGCGGTGGAAAAGAACATCCGCGCCTTCCTCGATCTCGATCTCCCCGGCTCCAAACTGGTGGTCGGCGGCGGCCCGCAACACGCCCAGCTCCGCCGCGACTACCCCGCCGCCCACTTCACCGGCCCCCGCTACGGCGCCGAACTCGCCGCCGCCTATGCCGGCGCGGACGTCTTCGTCTTCCCAAGCCGCACCGACACCTTCGGCCTGGTCATCCTCGAGGCGCTCGCCTGCGGCACCCCCGTCGCCGCCTACGATGTCACAGGCCCTAAGGACATCCTGCTCGACACCAACGGCCGCGTCGGCGCCGTCGACGACGACCTCCGCACCGCCGCGCTCCGCGCCCTCAACGCCAACCGCACCCTCTGCCGCACCCACGCCGAACGCTTCTCCTGGCGGGCCTGCGCCGAGACCTTCCTGTCGCATCTGGTGCCGTTGGGGGGGCACTGAACGAGCGAAGCAAGCGGCCTGTTGAAAAAGGAGAACCTACTTCCCCCATCCTGCCCCGTTTTACGCCCCTCCATATTTCCGCCATGCTAGTGGAAACAGCCACGGAGGAACCGCAATGGACATCGCCCCCAGCCAGGACCTCGCTTTGCTCACCGCCGCCGAGATCGGGCAGTATCGCCGCGACGGCTACGTGGTGGTGCGCAATCTGCTCGGCCCCGCCCATATCGAGGCGTGCAAGCAGGCGCTCACCGATCTCGCGCTCGGCCGCATTCCGGCCGGCGATACCAAGCTGATGTATGAGACCGGCATCGATGTGGAGCGGATGACGCCGGAGGAGCGGGAGTTCGCAATCCGCAAATACATGGATTTCTGTGAGGCATCGGACGCCCTGAAAGCCGCCGCCTTCAGCCGGCGACTGCATGGGGTGCTCGACCAGCTGCTTGGCCAGGGGCGCGTGCTGTTCCAGGAGATGGCGCTGGTAAAGCCGCCCAGGATCGGCAGCGAAAAGCCGTGGCACCAGGACGCCTCCTATTTCCGCATCAAGGACCCAGGGCTGGTGGTCGGCGTGTGGATCGCGCTCGATGAGGCATCACAGATGAATGGCTGCATGGAGCTGGTGCCTGGCAGTCATCTCGGCGGCGGGGTGCCGCATGTGCATGAGAACGACTTCAACCTGTGCCAGATCGTGCCGGAGAAGCTGCAGAAGGACGCCCGCGTGGCGATCGAGATGCAGCCGGGGGATGCGCTGGTGTTCCACGGGCTGATCCACCACTACACGGCGCCCAATACCTCCAATACGCGCCGCCGGGCGGTGCAGTATCACTATCACCAGATCGGCACGGTGTGGGGGAGCGTGGAGGATCACCGGGCGCATTTCCATTTCGAGGACGGCAGCTACGCCGGCTGCACAGTGCCGCATGGCGATGCGGCCGGGAGCAACTATAGCTACCGCAACGGGCTGCCGCGCGAGATCGCGCCGGTGGATACGAGCGCCTGATGCGCCTCGCCGTCATCTCCGACATCCACGGCAATCTGCTGGCGCTCGAACGGGTGCTGGCGGATATCAAGACGCGTGCGGTGGATGCCACCATCAACCTCGGCGATCTCGCGGCCGGGCCGTTATGGCCGAAGGAGACGGTGGAGCTGCTGGAGACGCTGGGGCTGCCGACCGTGCGCGGCAATCATGATCGCTGGATGGGGGATCGGCCGCTCGACAAGCTGCCGCCGGCGGCGCGCTTCGAGCATGCGGCGCTCACCGAGGGGCAGCGGGCGCGGCTGCATGCCCTGCCGGCGAGCATTGAGCTTGATGGCGACGTGCTGGCGGTGCATGGCACGCCGAGCGATGATTCGAGCTACCTCACCGAGGAAATCCACGACAACCGGCTGATCCCGGCCAGCCGTGCGCTGCTGCTGGAGCGGCTTGGGGATGCGGTGTCCCGCCGGGTGGTGCTGTGCGGCCACAGCCATCGGCAGAGCCTGACGCAGATCCCCGGCGGCTGCCTGATCCTCAACCCCGGCACCGTCGGCTGTCCGGTGTTCGCCGATTTGCCCGCGGCATCGCAGGGGGAGTTCCGCTCGCCCCATGCGCGCTACGCCATCCTCACCCGGCGCAACGGGCTCTGGGGGGCGGAGATGATCGCGCTGGAATATGACTGGGACCGCGCGGCGGTCCAGGCGTTGGCCAATGGTTTCCCGCGCTGGGCTCAGGCCTATGGCGCCGGGGCGGTGGCGTGAAGCCCAATCGCATGACGGCGATGATCGCCGCTGGCCGGCCGGCGCTTGGCCGGCGACGGCGGAGACGCTGGAGGAGGTTTTGGCGAGCGGGTGCCGTTACATCTACACCCATCTGCCCCGCCTGATCGGCGGCGGGGCAGGGGCGTTTCTGGCGACGCGGTAGATCAGGCGGCGCTGCTGGGGCGGGATTTCACGCGCTCGAACCAGGCGGTGATGTTGGCGTTCTCGGGGTTCATCGGCTGGCCGACCGCGGCGCCGAAGGCGAGGAAGCAGTAGAGATGCACGTCAGCCAGGGTGAAGCGGTTGCCGCAAATCCAGGTCTTGCCCTCCATCTGCCCGTTCAGCCAGGTGAGGTTCTTCTGCGCCGTCAGCTTCAGGTCATCGGCGGCCTGGGGGATGACGTGGATGCGGTTCTGGAACAGCTTGATGCCTTGGCTGAAGCGGAACCCGTTGGTCATCGGCTCGATGATGTTGAGATCGACCCGGCGCACCCACATGCGCGTCTCGGCGCGCTCCTTGGCGTTGGCGCCGATCAGCGACATGCCCGGCGAGGTCTCATCGAGATATTCGCAGATCACGGTGATCTCGGCGATGAATGAGCCGTCGTCCAGTTCCAGGCAGGGCAGCTGGCCGAAGGGGTTCTTGGCCAGGTACTCCGCCCGGCGGTTCTCGCCGCCGCGCAGATCGACCATGGTCTGCGGAATTTCGATCCCACGCTCGGCCATGAACATGCGGACGACGTGCGGGTTGGGGCCGACGGAATTGTAGAAATGCATGGTGTTTCTCCCTTGGACCGGAACGTCTTAGCCGGTTCACACCGCGCCGATAACCCCTAAGCCGGCGCCGGCGGCGAGGAGCCAGAGCGGGTGGAGTTTGGTCGCGAAACTGAGCCCGGCAAACGCGACCGTCAGCAAGGCGAGCGGGATGGAGCGGTCGGCGGCCTGGGCGATCAGCAAAGCGGCGGCGAGGAACAGGCCGGCGGTGACCGGCACGATGCCGGCCTGGACGATCTTGCGCCAGGGCGCGTCGCGGAAGCGGTCCCAGGCGTGCAGGCAGAGCATGGTGAGCACGCTGGAGGGGGTGATCATTCCGAGTGTGGCGATAATCGCGCCGGGCAGGCCGGCGACGCGGAGGCCGACGAGGGCGGAGACCAGCATGTTCGGGCCGGGCGCGGCCTGGGCGAGGGCGAAGAGGGCGGCGAATTCCGCGGCGGTCATCCAGCCGTGCTCGACCACCTGACGCTGCATCTCCGGCAGCACGGTGTTACCGCCGCCGAAAGCGAGCAAGGAGAGCTGGCCGTAGAGGAGCGCGAGGTCGATCAGGTTGTTCATCGCGCGCGCCTCCAGGCGATGGCGATCCCGAGGGGGGCCATGATGGCCATGGTGGTGAGCAAGGGCAGGCGGAGCCAGGCGATGGCGGCGAAGGTGAGGACGGCGACGGCGACAGCGGGGAGGTCTCGGCGGATGGGGACGGCGATTTTCAAGGCCATGGTGATGATGAGGCCGGAGGCGGCGGCGGCGAGGCCGGCGAAGGCGCGGCGGACGGCGGGCTCGTCCTGGAAGTGGCTGTAGAGCAGGCCGAGGATGATGACGATGGCCATCGGGGCGCACATCAGCCCGGCGAGGCCGGCCAAGGCGCCGGGAATACCGCGGAAGCGCTGGCCGACGGCGGCGGCGAGGTTGATGACGTTACCGCCGGGGAGGAACTGGCAAAGGCCGAGGATGTCGGTGAAGTCTTTCCCGCTCATCCATTTGCGCTGTTCGACGATCATGCGGCGGGTGATCGGCAGGACGCCGCCGAATCCGATGATGCCGACGGAGAAAAACCCGGCGAAAATCGCCGCGACGGAGGGGGGCGGGGTGGGTTCGGGAGCGGCCATGTGGCATTTGATAGGCAAAATCGGAGTTCCTGCAAATGAGCACCTATTGCCGCATCGCACCGGGCCATCCCGTGCATCATTCCTATCACGCCACCGAATACGGCTTCCCGCAGCGGGATGAGACGGTTCTGTTCGAACGGCTCGCGCTGGAGATCATGCAGGCGGGGTTGTCGTGGGAGCTGGTGCTGAAGCGGCGGCTGGGGATGCGGGCGGCATTTTCGGGGTTCGTGGTTGACGCGGTGGCGGCGTACGGGGAGACGGATGTTGCCCGGCTGCTGGCCGACCCGGCGATTATCCGCAACCGGCTGAAGGTGGCGGCGATCATCCACAACGCCGGGGTGGTGCGGCAGTTGCGGGCGAGCCACGGCAGTTTCGCGGACTGGCTCGACGCGCATCATCCGCTTGAGAAAAAAGAGTGGGTGAAGCTGTTCGGCAAGACGTTCAAGTTCACCGGCGGCGAGATCGTTGGCGAGTTCCTGATGAGCCTGGGGTATCTGCCGGGGTCGCATGCGGAGGATTGCCCGGTGCAGGCGGAGTTGCGGGAGATTGGGCCGCCGTGGATGCGGGGGTGAGGAAGGGCTGCTTTTTTGAAAAAAAGAAGCAAAGAAACTTTTAACCGCTTGATATGTACTGCTCCCTGGTGGGTGCGGAGGTGTACGCCAACGGCATGGAAGTTAGGAAATGTTTTTTTGGTTCTTTTTGTTCACAAAAAGAACATGCTTATTGTTCTGATATCGTAATTTTTAGGACGTGCGTCTGGCT